>NZ_JAEQDD010000007.1:0-76547 GCF_020737885.1 Microcoleus sp. PH2017_34_RAT_O_A
GACATCCAGGTAAGTGTCTTTTAAACCAGTAATTGCTGGTGCGGCGTAGGGGTCGATGATTTCTAAGTCTTGAATTGTCGGCTCTGCGTTGTAGAGCATGGCATTCAGGAAGCTAATCAAAACTTCTTTGTGCTGGGGCGATGCAAAGATTTTTTTGAAGCCAAAATCTGTTTTGGGATTGATGAAGTTCATAATTGGTAACGGGTAATTGGGAATTTGTAAACGGTGCTTAATTGTGGAATATTCATTATAATATTCCTTCCATTTCTAAGTCTTCAATAATCTGCAAACCTCGCGGATCGCCGACTCGCAACAGCGAAGATTTAGCATCGTCGCGCACGCCCATGTCTTCATCTTCTTCTAATGATTCAATTAAAGCGTCGATCGCCCCAGCGTACACTACATTATTCGGTAACTCGCGCGCCAGTTGCCCGATCGCCCAAGCGGAATTACTGCGAACGGCAGATACAGAGTCTCTTCGCAATGCTTGAATCAACGGTGGAATCCCCGCAATCACCACATAGTAACCAACTTTTGCCATTTGACCCAGAGAACTCGCCGCCCACAAACGTACCGCCGAAATATCAGTTCTCAGAGCATCAATTAAGGGCGATAAAGCGCGGTGATCTCTGCAATTTCCCAAGGCCCAAACTACCCCTTTGCGAACGTAACCGTTCCAATCGCGGTTGAGTTGCTCGATCAGCGGTTCCACAGCATCGGGACTTGGATTTCGCCCCAAAGCATAGGCCGCACTCACCCGCACCAAGGGACAACCGTCTCTTAACAAATTAATTAAATGCGAAATCGCGCGATCGTCCTGGAGTTCGCAAAAAGCCCGCGCCGCCATCATCCGGTGCTGAGGTTCCGGCGATTCCAGCAAAGGCAGCATTTCCTCTGGATCTGGTAGCGGGGGTTCGGATTCATCAAAATGATCCAAAGGGCTTTCCAGTTCCGTATCAAGATCGAGGGCGTTGGTGTAGTCGTTATTGTTCATAAAAAAACTTTACCGCAGAGAGGATGCTACGGGCGCAACTGATTCAGCGGTCAATATAAATTAGCATTTCCGGCAATAAAAGCATTCCGATTCAACTCTCAAGTCCTCCTATTGTTCGCAGTCAGGAAGAAGAGCTGGTGCATCTGGTTTTTGAAGAGGGCGAAGCATGACCGCATATAAGTTATTAGTTATAATTTTATATTGACTGCGGTCATGCTTCGCCCCTACAAACATATTTGCCTTGCACAAGCCGCTGCACCCCTGACTGCAAACAAATACCTCTGGTTTTTCAAAGAGATTTGATCATCCAGACAGAATGACTCTCATAGCCTAATTTTTGATAGAGATTCATCGCAGGCTGATTGCTCAGAAAAACTTGCAAACCAATTTGCCGATCGCCTCTTGAACGCGCCCAATTTTCTGCCTGAATAACTAAAGCTGCACCTAGTCCCTGACGGCGGTGTTCCGGTGCTATGTAGAGCAGAAAAATGTGACCGTGGCGTTCTCCAGTGGTTTGGTCGATCGCATTTCCCAACCACAAACATCCGACAACTGATGTGGGATTTGCCGGCTGCGAGGGGATCCCGGAAAAACTTTCTCCCTCGAACGGGCTGTTTTTCAGGCACTCTACCCACCAAAGCGGCGTCTGTTTAGAAAAATACTGCTCGACAGTTTGAGCCAAATGTCCCAATTCGCGATCGGGGTAAAGCTCTCGGTAAGTATGGTGCAGGAACTTTAGCAGTTTTGCGCGATCGAGTCCAGAACCCGATCGCAGCCTGTAGCCCGGTATCAACTGAGCAGACATCAGCGAATTTGGACAGGGAGAGAGGAATAATTGAGCCCCAAGAAAATAGGATTCAGAGATACCGCTTGATGGAGCGGGATCGGTTCCTCAATCGGTGCCGGGGCAGCCATGTCAGCCGGCAAAAAGATGCGAGCGCTGACTGCTACCAGAGCCACGAAAAATACTAATATTGCGATCAATGGAGCAATGTATTGACGAATGATAGTCATAACCGCAAAAAATGATTCTTGAGTAGATATTATCAAGTGTACCATACAAATCTTGTCAGTTATAATGGCTGACAGTGGAAAATTAGCTCAAAACCAGAGCGATCGCAAATACCAACAAACACCAAATAAAATATTATGAGTGCCTCGCCTGCTGTTTATGAAGCTCTGGCTAAGTCAATTGTTTTTTTGAATCAAAAGCCGAACGCGCAAAATCAAGTTTCGCGCTTCCTGGACACTAACGGCTACTATATCGATCGCATATTGGACGACAAAGAAACCGGATTTTACGCGATCGGCTTCGGTTCCTCCGACCCCACCAAACCGCCAGTCCTCGTATTTCGAGGTACCGACTTCATCGACGGCGACGCTATGTTTTCTGCCTCCCGCGACATAGGCTTACCCGAATTTGAAAAAAACAAAGATAGTATCAAAAACTGGCTCGCAGAAATCGGTCAAGATACTGCCAAAAACCCCAGCAAATTATTGCCCGATGTCGTCGGGCACAGTTGGGGCGGAGCGATCGCTCAAATTGTAGCCAGCGAATACACATCTCTGAGCGGCGATATCTTGACTTTCAACTCTCCCGGAGTCTCAGCGAGTATCGCCAGCAATTTTCGGAAAAATCTCAGTAGGGCAGGCAACAAAAATGTCAGTCACTACATTGTCAGCGGAGATATTGTCAGTTTGTTTGGCGAAGCATTTATCCAGGGAAAAATATTTCTCCAAACTTTCACAGACCCGACTATTAATCCCTTAAGTGTTTTAGCCAAACATCGCAGAGAAAATTTGTTAACTGCTCCACCCGCAGATTTTTTCCAGAGGCAATTTTCCCTCGAAAACTTAAACAGTCCCGAATTTACTTATAGTAACAACGACTCAGATTTTAACGAGTTTATTGCTGCACTAAATTTTCCCCTAGCAAATGTGTCAGTGGCAATCAGAAACCGAGCCGGTGCAGAGAGTTTGAGAACAGCCTCAGAATTTTCGTTTGTGGACTTAATCAGACAAATGCAATTCGGTTTAGCTCCCCTGCAAGCAAATTATTTATTAGGCGACGCTCGCAACAATACTGCTAGCGGTGGCCCTGGAGAGGATACAATTATCGGCAACGCCGGTAACGACACTCTCAGAGGCAATCGAGATAATGACAGCCTCAGTGGCGACAGTGGTGACGACTTCTTGTACGGTGGCAGAAACAACGATTTTTTGGATGGTGGCGACGGAAACGACCTCATTTCCGGCGAATTTGGCAACGATTTTTTAATTGGCGGTGCAGGGCGCGATCGCTTTGTATTAGAATCAGGTGGCGGAGCAGATGTGATTGTCGATTTTAAAAAGGGTGAAGATTTAATTGGCCTATCACGGGGTCTAACTTACCCTCAAATTATTGTTACCCCAAGTGCTGACGGAGCTGTAATTACTATCCCGATTACTGGGGAAATTATTGCTACCGTCAGAGGCGTGTCCGCTAACGACCTCACGCGACCGGATTTCGTGCAGATTTAATGGATAAAAATAGTAGTTTGGGTAGCGCAACAACTGCAAGTTATTGCGCGTAAATCTTTTTTTGTGTGTTTTTTGCTATTGCGAAATCCGCTGCCACAAGCCGACTATTGGGTGATTTAGGAACGCGCAATAGGAGAAACAAATATTGTTTATTAACCTAATTTACTGTAAAATGAGTTGACTAGCTTAAAAAGCCAATCCCAATCAAACGACAGGAAATAACAAAAATATGCCATCCTCCCCCGCCGCTTACGAAACTATAGCCAAGCAGCTTGTTTACATAGATAACAACCCCCAGTTACAAACTGTAGTTCAAGCTGGTTTGACGGCTGTCGGCTACCGAATCGATCGCACTTTTGACGATCCCCTAACGGGATTTCACGCGATCGGCTTAATCTCCACCACCCCAGACAAACCGCCAGTTCTAGTATTTCGCGGCACCGACTCCCTCGTAGACGATCTTGCCAACGCAGACAAGCGAAGCGTCGGCTTCAACCAATTTGAAGCCAACAAACAAGCCTTAGGAACTTGGCTGACACAAATCGGTCAAGACACAACAAAAAACCCCCGCCGCTTGCCACCAGACCTTCTCGGGCACAGCTTGGGCGGCGCCATAACGCAACTAGCCGCCACAGAATTCACATCTGCGATCGGAGATATTGTTACCTTTAATTCTCCCGGAATTGCTCAAAGTATAGTCAATACATTTAAGCAGAAAGCGAGTGCAGGCAAAAATGTAACTCACTATATAGTTAGTGGCGATTTTGTTAGTTTGGGAGGAGAAGCTTTTCTTCCCGGAAAAGTAGTTCTTGAAACATTTACTAACCCGATTATTAACCCGCTACTTGTCTTGGACAAGCACACCCAAAGTGGTTTGTTAAGCTCTCCTCCTCCCGGTTTGACCAAGACAGAGATATCTGTAGACCAGTTGAACCGCCCGGATTTCAATTTTACAGATTCAGATTATTTAGAGCTGTTAGCAGGCTTAAACTTTGCGCTGCCACCCTTAGGAAAAGCCCTGGCTTCCCGCAGCAGTTTAGAGCAATTGAGAACCACTCCGGGAACCTCTTTTCTCGGAAACGTTCTTGCAATGAAAACTGCTCTCGACCTCTCCCAAATTAATAATTTAGTAGGCGACGATGCCAACAATACAACCTCAGGTTTGGCCGGGGACGATATTATAACTGGTAATGGGGGAAACGATACTCTCAGCGGCAATAAAGGTAACGATATTATCAGCGGTGGCCTCGGCAATGACCAACTATTCGGGGGCAAAGGAGATGACAATTTGAGCGGGGGAGACGGGGACGATACCCTCGTTGGCGGAGTGGGTGCGGATCTGTTAATTAGTGGTGCTGGACGGGACGTATTTGTGTTAGGAGCAGGGGCCGGTACAGATACACTTCTAGACTTTCAACAGGGTCAAGATTCAATTGGTTTGACCAGAGGTTTGAGCTTCAACCAACTGAGAATTACTCAAGCCGATATTTCAACAACCATCGAAATTGCCAGCAGTGGTGAAGTTCTTGCCAGTTTCTTCGGCGTACTAAGCAGTCCGCTAACAGCCAGGGATTTTATTTCGATTTAGTTGGCGACTATAGCAATCCTAAAGGTACGTAGTTGCGCTTCAGCGCTCTTAGCTTATATTCTGAAGAGCGCACTTTGCCCAACTAAGTACCTAATTTTAGGATTGCTATATGGGGTAGGGATACAACATTGTTGTGTCCTATATTTTGTGGAGTAAATTATAGTATTCCTAAAATATTCATGAAGATTTGTAGGGGTAGTGCCCCGTGCCTACCCCTTATCTATCGGGGCAATCCAGGGTGGAGCAATTGTCAGGATAGGAGATATAAAACTATCAAAAGTATCGATCAAAGGTTGCGTTGCCTCCCTCTAAGGTACGTAGTTGCGCTTCAGCGCTCTTAGCTTATATTCACCAAGAGCGCGCTTTCATCGCAACTACGTACCTAATTACAGATACAATTTAATTAATCTGGATCGTCCAGTCCAGGCCGGGGCATAGATTCTAATTTTTTCTCATCTTCTAGTGGCAAAAAGAAAATCGTCAGCATACCGGGAATCACAGCCAGTGAACTAAACAAGAAATAATTTTGATAGCCCAATGCAGTCTGTAAATAACCGCTAAAAACGCCCGGAATCAGCACTCCTGCGGCCATGAAAGCCGTGGTAATCGCGTAGTGGGATGCTTCGTAATCAGGGCGGACAGTCCGCATTAAGAACACTGTATAGGCAGCTACACCAAGTCCGTAAGTAAATTGCTCGATCGAATTTACAGCATAGGCCCACTCAATCCCCGGTTGATTGATTGCCAACATCCAATACAACACGTTAGTTGAATTTTGCATAATCGCCGTCGGCCACATCCATTTTTTCAGTCCTTGTTTCGCAATCAAATAACCGCCCAGCAACCCTCCGATTAACAGAAAAATTATCCCGACAGTACCTGATAGCAAACCCATATCTGACGTAGAAACTGCTAATCCTCCCTTCTCAACTTTATCCATTAAAAATGGAGGAGCCATTTTAAAAGTCAGGGCATCTCCCAATCTAAAAATCAAGACATAAGTCACAATCCAACCAATTTTATCTTGCTGGAAATAGGTTTTAAATGACTCAAAAAAGCTAATTTTTTGTTGGGGTGCGCCTGTTTCCGCAGCAGAATTTCTAGGATAGGGAAGATACCACCGCTGAAACAGATAAATCAGCACAAAAATCAGCGCGCAAATGCCAAAGGCTGTCGCCCATCCGTAGTTAATCGGAGACACATTATAAGACGAACCGAAAAGTGACAGCGGAATCTCCTGATATGTTTTAGTATCGCCTGCATTTACCGGGATTAAATGCTGTTCTGCTAGTTTACCGGCCAAGAAAACCAAGACACCGCTACCGACAATCACGGCACCTCTATAAGCCGTGTTGCGAACACCGACAAATAGTGCTTGTTTGTCTTTAGTGAGAGTGTTTAAATAAAATCCGTCAATGGCGATGTCGTGAGTAGCTGAAACAAAGGCGATCGCTGTAAACACAACCAGCGATATAATAATAGCCATAGGCGTCAACACACCAAAAGCTAGGAAAGCAAACAGAAAAGCACAAATGATTTCCGTTCTTAAAATCCACTTGCGTTTAGTGGAATACATATCAACAACGGGCCCCCACAAACCTTTTAATACCCAAGGAAAAGATAACAGACTTGTCAATCCGATTAGTTCGTTGCTGGTTCCCATCCCTTTCAAAAAAATCACCGACATTAAATTAACGACGGTGTACGGGAGACCCTGAGCGAAGTATAATACTGATACCCACAATCCATCGATCGGTTTTTTTTCCATTGCAGACATATTTTGCCTAACTACTGATTTGGTTTACTGAGTGCGATCGACAATTTCCGGTCAATTCAACCGCTGGCATCACAGTATATGTTGTGCTGATGCCAGCACCAGCCATACAAACAGCGTATTTTAGCATCATTCTGGCTCACAAATATTTTCATCTTTTGAATAAGCCTGCAACAGATGTTGTCCGTTAAAATGAACGAAGTCAGCGCGGACATTCTGATCCCAGTCGGAAGTGCCGTAAGTTCGCAAAAGTATGTTGACTTTTCATATAGTTCTCTCAAGAGGTAGATAACGATGACAAAAACTCAAACAAAGCATTTTCCGCGTAGCCTTGACTTGTTTTGCGGCATTGGAGGGTTAACTCTGGGTTTTAAACGTGCTGGAATTCAAGCAATCGGCGGCATAGATTACTGTCAAAACGCCAAACAAACTTTTGAACGAAACCTATCTCCACTTCCCTGTTTGCTATCTGACTTAACACAGACAACCGTTTCCGAGATAGAGGAGTTCTTTAAAATTTCGGTAGCAGAAATCGACATCATTACTGGGGGAGTACCGTGCCAAGGATTTAGCACCGTTGGCAAGCGAGAGATTACAGATCCTCGCAATTCTTTATGGTGCAATTTTCGCGACTTGGTGGCTGAAATTCGTCCGGCTTATGTGATTATCGAGAATGTTGAAGGAATGTTGGTAATGCAGGGAGGCAAAGTGCGCGATTCAGTCATCGCTAGCTTTGCTGATATCGGCTATCACATGAAATGTCGCCTTTTAAAAGCGGCTGACTACGGCGTACCACAACTGCGAAAGCGTGCTTTTTTTATAGGTTGGCTTGATGGATTGCTGCCGCCTGAGTTTCCACTGCCAAGTTCTCACTATTATGTCAATGTAGCTGATGCAATTTCAGATTTACCGCCATTAAATGCTGGAGAGATTTGTAAATTTTACCAGATTATGCCGCAAACTGAGTATCAAATAGCTAGGCGGAAAACCGCCAATATATTGCTACATCACGAGGCAGCCAATCATTCACAAAAGTTAATTGAAATTCTGAAGTATATCCCAGATGGTGGCAACAGAAAGTCAATTCCCGAGATCCTTCAACCAGCCAGCGGTTTTCACAATAGCTATGCTCGGCTAGCTAGTGATAAACCAGCTATTGCTGTAACATCTAACATGAGAAAACCTTCGTCTGCACGAGCGACTCATCCAAGTCAGCATCGGGGATTGACTGTCCGCGAAGGATTGAGGCTGCAATCTTTTGACGATGATTTTGAGGTGATTGGTTCGAGAACATCACAGTACCTTCAAGTCGGAAATGCCGTACCGCCACTACTCGGATTTGCGGTAGGAAAGGAAGTTATCAAGGCTTATCAAAGCCATTCAGATGATGAAATTGTTATAGCCCGATCGCAAAAAGTAAAGTCACTCAATTCAGAGTTGAATTTTCCGATTCAGCTTGCTCTTGAAATCACAGTTTAACTTTGATAATAAGTAAGAGAGTTGTGTTGGGGATCTCGATCGCGAATAAATGCCAGCAGTCTGCCAACAGCACTAGGATTCTGTTCAACATGAGCAAGATAGTGAAGCATCTCATGCACGGCTGCATCCTGCTTTTGCCAATCCCAGATCCTCACGGATCTAATTAACTCATCTTGTGCGAAGGAAATGATGCCACTGTCGCTAAGTATAGAACTCGCTTCGCCGTCTATGGAGAGTATAAAAGCCACACCAAGGATTTGATTACCTGTTACTTGTTTCTGGAAACTTCCCAATTGTTGCTTGACGTTTTTCATGGAAATGTGGCAGTCTTTTACTTCTATTGATATTTCTAGATCCAAGCCGTAATAACAATCAATATCTCCAAAACGCCGCTGTCTTGACGAACCTGTGCGTACCTTATCAACTACAAAGCTAAGATGAGGTCGATCTGCTTTGAAATAACCGCAAGCAATGGCTTGAAAAACTAAACCTCCATTTTCATCTGGATCGCTGCGCGGGTAATTGCTTACTATCTCGGCAAATAAGCGAATTCGCAAAGATTCTCTCGTAACAAATATGTTCTTTAGCAATCGTTCGAGACCAAAATCAATAAGTTGTTGACATAGTTGAAATCGTCCAGACTCGGATAGACTAAAACAGAGAATCAGTAGGTCTTGAAATTTTTGCCATTGACCTGTATTGTAAACATAAGCACTGGGATATTTAGAACGATTGAGACTGTGAAAAAATTGAACAATAGACTCTTCTATACGTCGGATACCTACTTGAGTTGATTGACCAAATTTTAAAGTTAGTGTATTTGCCTGTTGTTCTCCCCGTTCAGTGACAACTTGATAACGTTGAAATAATTGTTCAATTGTCAGATTTTCTCTTAATCTTTTGGCAGAGTCATCAACATTAGATAGACGCTGTGCGACGATCGCAAAATCAAGGGCAAGACCCAGGATATATTTCATCCGGGTAAATCGGCTACCTACATACTTCAATACCTGTTCGATGATTGTCTGTTCGCTATTTGTCAGTTCGTCAGGCTCAAAACCAGTTCCAAAGTGTGGCGAGAGTAGTTCTTGAATTGCTTCAATCTCACTATCAGTGCGTTCGTACATTGAAAAAATAAAGCGATTGTATAGAAAATACCAGAATCCAGTATAAGCGATCGCTATTCCAGAACACAGTTTCACGCTATCAGTTTTTTAACTCAAAGATGTGCCAAAATGTCAAGCGGACGCTCACACCAAAAGTCCGTAAAGGACAGTTAAACGCTCTCTCACACATTCCTCATGCGAAATACTAAAACACTCTTTTTGTCAAGCCTGTTCGCGATCGGCTTAACAATCAGTTTTCTGCTGACTCCCGGTTGGTTATCCAACTTGTTCCCGAATCGCGCAATCGCCATTATGCCTCCACTAACCCCAACCAGCGAATTTCGCGCCTTCTGGGTGGACGCATTCAACCCCGGTTTCAAAACGCCTCAAGAAGTAACCAAGTTGATTGCTGACGCACAGAGGGCTAATGCCAACGCGATCGTCGCCCAAGTCCGCCGCCGTGGCGATGCCTTTTACACGAGTGCGATCGAACCCCGCACCACCGATCCGAATGTTCCAGCAGGTTTCGATCCCCTCCAAGATTTGATTGACAAAGCCCACGCCGCAGGTATAGAAGTACACGCTTGGATGGTGACGCTACCAGTAGTTTCCGGTGGTAAACTTCCTGCAAATCATGTTTGGCAACAACATGGGCCCAATGCCCCAGGAAAGGACAATTGGGCGATGCTGATTTCGAGTGGCGAAGCGAAAGGTTTCCTCGATCCCGGTAATCCAGACGCCCTAGATTATACTGTTTCCGTCTATTTGGACTTGCTGAAGCGCTACGATGTGGACGGCGTACAGCTAGATTACGTGCGCTACGGCGGGCCGAATTGGGGCTACAATCCTACTTCGATCGCCCGTTTCAACCAGCAAAACGGTCGATCGGGCAAACCGGCAGCCAGCGATCCTCTGTGGATGCAGTGGCGGCGCGATCAGGTGACAAATTTAGTGCGGAAGCTTTATGTAGAAGCCATGGCGATTAAACCGCGCGTTAAAATTACCGCAGCGACGATCGCCTGGGGAGACGGCCCAGCTAACGATGCAGGCTGGTATAAAACGCAGCCCTACAGAGAAGTATTGCAGGATTGGCGCGCTTGGCTGGAAGAAGGTATTCTCGACATGGCGATGCCGATGACTTACCAGCGCGAGTACAAGCCACAGCAAAAGATGGGTTACGACCATTGGATAGAGTACGCTAAAGACCACCAGTACAACCGCCAAATCGCGATCGGGCCTGGCAACTATCTCAACTACATCGAAGACACTCTAGGGCAGATTCGCCGCGCCGAAGCGCCTTCTGCGAAAGGAAATCGCGTTGCTGGTACGGTGCTTTATTCCTACGCTAGCACCAATATTTACAGTAACGTTGAATTGCGATCGGGCGGTAGTGGTGATTTGCCCCGTCAGCCTTGGAAATTCCTGTCGCAGAGTAATGATTGGTTTTATAATGCGCTGTCGCAGCCTAGTCAATACGTTGATGGTGCAACGGGTAAAACTGTTCAAACTCAGCCTGTGTGGGCCACTCCGGCGGGGATTCCTGATATGCCTTGGAAGTCGCGGCCGACTGCTGGGGCGATCGCCGGAAATTTGCAACAGTGCCAAGGAAGCTGCGACGGCGCGGGCTTGACATTGCAGGCAGTTAATGCTGGTGGCAAGGTGCGCCAACTGCGGGCGGATGGTAAAGGATGGTTTGGTGCGATCGAGCTTTCACCCGGTTCTTATCAGTTGAAAGTTGATGCAAGTCAAATTCAACAAACAGTTAATGTTGTCGCAGGTGAAGTCACAAAAGTGAATTTCGCCGCCTCTTAATCAGTCTGTAGGGTGCACAATGTGCACCTTACTTCGCTAGTTTGTAGCCACTTTTTAGGGTGTGCACTGCACACCTTACTAATTCATGAATTATCTATTTGTAACGATTAATTTATGTAATATAGCCTTTCTCAGAAAGATGAGGTATGACTGACAGCTTATATAACCGCTTAAATCAAGAGGGCCTTCTTCCCAACAACGTCCGCGAATCTTTGTGAGAAAGGCTATAAATTTAATAATTGCAGTCGGTTTTAACCGACTTAAGCTATGAGGCAGGGGTTTAAACCCCTGCCGGACTGGGAGAAAGCGCATTAAGCTGACCGCAGGAAAACAAGTTAAGCTGAAACCCGTGCACCTTACCCAAGCTACAATCAAAACTCGCTCCAAACTAACAGCAGTGCGATCGATCGACACAAAACTAGCTGATTCTGAATTGCGTTGTATCGTTGATATTTAGGTTACTGGGTGCATCTTGAACGATCGCAATCAACTCAAGGGGCTGTAAAAATCCTTTCTTGAAAACTCCCATATCTTGAGCGACACTCCCTCCTCGCAGGGAATTGGTGATGGGTTTGAGCTCATAGCTATTGCGAGGCCCGGACAGTTGAATCAGATCGTCACCGATTCTGAAGTCTATGATGCGAGCAAAATCTCCCGTGCCATCAATGCCATTGAAAAAGTTGAGCGCATCACCATCTGCAATGATGTTGCCATCATTATAGAAATTGTCCAGCACAAAAGTATCTCGACCTGCGCCGCCGATGAGCACATCGATCTCACCCCGTCCCAGATTGCCACTCTCGGCACCTTTAATTAAATCGTTCCCGTTACCCCCAACAATAACGTCATTTCCTCGATCGCCCGATAGCGAGTCGTTGCCGTTACCGCCGTTCAAAACATCATTACCGTTACCACCACTAGAATCGATGTTTGGCGATACACTGGAGTTCGCATTCAGGCGATCGTTGCCATCCCCCCCCGTGAATTGGATAAATCCGACACCGCTTGCCACGCCTAGATTGCTGACAGTCAAAACATCATCGCCACCTAAACCGTTAATTGCATTAAAACTTTCTATGCCTGTGGTTGTTAAGGTTACGGGGACGAGATTGGTGCGCTGCAATACAATGTTCGATCCCGATTGGGTGAGGTTAATATTATCCCCTTGCGCGATCGAACCGTTGAATAACAAATTATCGCTACCGCTGCCGCCTTGAATCAGATCGCTGCCGTCGCCATCCACCCATTGAAAGTTGTCATCGCCACTGCCGCCGATCATCGTATCGTTACCCTTGTCGCCAGCGAGGAAATCTGCCCCATCTCCACCGTCTAGCAAATCCGTATCGTTGCCACCTCGCAGGTTATCGTTGCCTAATTCTCCCCTTAAAGTATCGAATCCGTCTCCACCAATTAGGCGATCGTCCCCTGCCCGGCCCGAGATGTCGTCATTGCTAAAACTACCATCGATCAGATTGTTAAAAGCGTTGCCAGTCAAGACATCTTGATTGTTACCACCAATTAAGTTTTCAATACCGATGAAAGTTCCGCTACCTCCAAAAAAAGTTGCTTTGTTAGTCTCTAAAGACGCAATTATATTATTACCAAATCCTAGATAGGTCGCTGTATCATTTCCGTTTCCACCATCCAGAAGATCGTCCCCAAAGAAACCGCCAAACAGATTATCGTTTCCGTCCAATCCCCGCAGGGTATCGCTAGCAGCAGTACCGTTCAGATTGTCGTTGCCGTTGGTTCCATTAATTAAAGCCATGTTGGTTGCTCCTAGATATTAAGTGAATTATTGAGGCAAATCAAAACTGTTTGCTTTGGTTTGCTATGTCACAATCTTAGGAAATAAACTCGGTTCAACACATCTGAAAAACGTCTCGATCTGACATCAACGAAATGGATATTCTCGATCGCCCGCTTATCTGCCAAAAGTCGCGATCGCCCATTACTGCCGAGTGCGATGTTCGCGCTGCCTCTCCCGATCGGCTATAACTTTAGTCATAGTTCCCAGGGGTAGCATCAGCGAAAGTTAGAAAATTGCCGAGTTTTATAGACATTCAGTCTGACTTGCAGTATTTTTTGGGAATACTGAGAGCCACAACTACTGGAGGCCCCTGCCATGACTGCGATCGCATCCCTACTAAAAACCCAACCTCAACCATTTCGCTTTCTGCTGTACACCGAATGGATCATGTTAGGCAGTTGTGGAGTGATGGCTGCGATCGAAGCGTGGCAGCGTCAAAGCATTCCCGTACAGCACATTCTAATCCTGGTATCCCTGGGCTTGATGGGATGGCTCTTACCCTCTGGCAAAACTTCGTTTCGCTATGTCTATACGGCGATCGAAATGGGTCTGATCTTCTACGGAACAACCTTGGGATACCTGCATATCCTACCGACGCTGTATTTGATCGTGTTAATTCGCAGTTGTTTTTTATTTGAATCTCCCGGTCGGTGGATAGTGGCAGGTCTTTCGCTGGTAATGTATATGTTTCATCAAGTTCAGTATCTTCAAAGAGTGATACCCCTGATGTTGCCTAATGTCGAGCAACAACAAATTTGGATGCACCAGACGGCAGAATTGTTGATGTTTGGATTGGGGCTATTTTTCGTGTCGCAGTTGGTCAGTACCTTACTAGCAGAACGTAGAACTCAGGAACAACTATCGCAAGCCCACGCGCAGCTACGAGAATATGCCCTGCAAATAGAAGATTTAGCAGCGGTTCAGGAACGCAATCGCATTGCTAGAGAGATTCACGATTCGCTGGGTCACGCCTTGACTTCGCTCAACATTCAACTGCAAACCGCCATGAAACTCTGGCAGCATGACCCAACAGAGGCACAACCGTTTTTGGAACAAGCACACCGACTCGGTAAGGTGGCGATGAAAGAAGTTCGACAATCGGTAAATGCGCTGAGGGCTGACGCAGAAGCAGAAGAAACCTTGGAACAGGGGATTTCCTCGCTGATGGAAGACTTTCGCCAGAGTATGGGCATTACTGTTACCAGCAGCATTTGCGTGGAAGTTGTATTACCACCTCAAGTTGTCAAAACGCTGTATCGCATCGTGCAAGAAGCATTGACCAACATTTGCAAATACGCCCAAGCTACCGAGGTTCATCTGCAATTGCACACAACGGGCGATCGAGTGCACCTGACTGTTGAGGATAACGGGCGGGGGTTCAAATTAGAAAGTGGTACTGGCGGGTTTGGATTGCGAGGAATGCAAGAGCGAATTGCTTCTCTCAACGGAGAGTTTCACCTGGAAACATCACCCGCAGCGGGATGTAGAATCGATGTTAGCCTGCCGTTAAGTAGGTAGGCGAAAATAAATTACTTCATGTAACAAAATGTAAAATTAACGTAACCTCTTTTGGCGTTTTTTCTTTGTCTGTGCAATTAAGAACTATTATGGGATAAGAGATTTAGGAATTTCCCCATGATTCGTCTATTGCTAGTTGACGATCAGCAGCTTATCTGCCAAGGGCTCAAGGCTATGTTAAGCCTAGAATCAGATTTAGAAGTGATTGGAATTGCCCACAACGGTAAAGCTGCTCTAGAGCAAGTCGAAGCTCTCCAACCCGATGTTGTATTAATGGATTTAAAAATGCCCGTGATGGATGGTAGAGAAGCAACTCGCCTGATCTGCCAGTCATTTCCAAATACGAGTGTCTTGGTATTAACTACCTTTGATGACGATGGATACATTGTTGATGCGATGCGGGCCGGGGCCAAGGGCTATTTGTTGAAAGATATGCCATCGGAAGAGTTAGCACAGGCAATTCGTTTGGTGCAATCGGGTTATACTCAACTGGCTCCTGGCTTAATGGATAAGCTAATAACAGGATTTTGTGCAGCACCTACTAATTCAGAACCTACTAATCCAGCACCTACCGCTCAACCCTCGAAACTCGCTGCACTGACACAATTAACCCCGCGCGAACAAGAGGTATTGCAGTTGATTGGTAAAGGTTTAACTAACCGAGATATTGCCCAGCAGTTGTTTATTTCTGAGGGAACGGTGAAAACTCATGTTACTCATCTACTGAATCGGTTGAATTTACGAAATCGATCGCAATTGGCAATTTACGCCAATTCGGCGATCGAAACCTGAATCATTTGAATCATTTTATTGTTTTTTTATTAACCGCAGAGGGCGCAGAGGGCGCAGAGAGAGGGAATAGAGAGGCTGCACAATCCCGCTCGGATTACCGCTGCATACTTTACCTAATAAGCTACAATAAAATTATCCTGGATGGAATTGCGATATTTTTGGTGAAGCTATGCTAATAACAGAAGCCCCTTTTACGCTCCGCAAATGGACAGTTAAAGAATATCAGAAGCTGGGAGAGATGGGATTTTTTCACCCAGAGGAACGAGTCGAATTAGTTTCAGGAAATATTATCAGAATGAGTGCAAAAGGAACTGCTCACACCTCCGCTTTAGGGCGTACAGATAGATTGCTGCAAAACCTTTTTGGAAATCTGGCTTGGGTACGAATGCAAGATCCGATCGCCCTCGATGACAATTCCGAACCCGAACCGGATATCGCTGTAGTTAGAATCGATCCCTTTGACTACGCCACTCACCATCCGACGCCATCAGAAGTATATCTAATTATCGAAGTGGCAGACAGCAGCTTAGCTTACGATCGCGAAGTTAAAGCCAACATCTACGCGCGATCGGGAATTGTGGATTATTGGGTATTAAATGTGAATGACAGACAACTGCACGTTTTTCGAGAACCCGCTGATGATGGGTATCAAAGCGAAGTCATTCTTGAGGAAACTGCCAGTATTTCACCGCTGCAATTTCCCGCTTTTAATATTGCAATTGGGGAAATGCTGCCACCTATTATATCAAATTGACAACCGCTATCAAACTAATACAATAATTGCAGTCGGTTTTGATCCAATACGGTTCAGATAAAACGGCGGTTGAAATAACGGAAGACTCAGAATATCGCGTAATTTTAACCGCCTACTCTTCAACCCACGGAGGTGGGTTTTGTCTGTGTAGACGCGGTTTCAACCGCCGTCTTATTTTGAAATAACGGAAGACTCCGAAGATCGCGTAATTTTAACTGCCCACTCTTCAACCCACGGAGGTGGGTTTTGTCTGTGTAGACGCGGTTTCAACCGCCGTCTTAACCGCCGTCTTAACCGCCGTCTTATCTTATTAACCTAATCGCTTTCGAGAATGCTAGCCAGCAAAGCTTGCTGAGCGTGCATCCGATTTTCCGCTTGATCCCAAACGCGCGATCGCGAACCTTCAATCACCGCATCGGTAATCTCTTCATCCCGGTGTGCCGGCAAACAGTGCAGTACGATGGCATTGCGATCGGCCATCCCTACCAGTCGTTCATTTACCTGATAAGGTTCAAACAAAGGAATTCTGAGTTTAGCCTCCTCTTCCTGTCCCATACTTGCCCAAACATCAGTGTAAATCACTTGAGTATTCTTAGCAGCAGCTTCCGCATCAGCCGTCACAGTAACTTCGGTTTTGCCATTAGCAATCGCCTCAGCTTTTGCTACTATTTCAGGATTTGGCAGGAAATCTTTAGGACAAGCAATTCTGACATTCATCCCCATCATTGCACAGCCCAACATCAGCGAATTAGCCATGTTGTTGCCGTCACCAAAATAAGTCAGCGTCAGTCCTTCCAGCTTGCCAAAACACTCTTTGACTGTCATTAAATCCGCCAGCACTTGACATGGATGTTCGTCATCTGTTAGCGCATTAATTACAGGAATTTTGGCATAATTGGCAAAGGTTACTAAATCCTTTTGCTCGAAAGTCCGAATTGCCAAAATATCTAAATATCTGTCTAAAACTCTGGCGGTATCTACCAACGGTTCGCCACGGCTGACTTGTGTTACATTGGGATTGAGGTCGATTACTTGCCCTCCCAATTTATACATTGCCACCGTAAAACTCACCCGCGTTCGTGTCGAAGCTTTGGAAAATAACAAGCCGAGAACTTTGTTGCGTTTCAGCTTGACCATTCCCGATTTTAAACTGGTTGCGAGATCCAGTAAATAATTTAATTCGTCAATGCTTAAATCGGCCAGACTTAATAAATCTCGCCCTTTTAATGAGTCCATGCTTTCCCCTACACACAAATTTTCAACTGTTAATAAAAACGGTTCGTAGTGAGGACTTTAGTCCTCTGAATTAGAGGACTAAAGTCCTCACTACGAACCTTACTTTTTGCCAGCGATTGGACTCGCAACAGCGGGCTTTTGGCGAGTCCCTCTCCCAGGGTTTTAAACTGCTGGCAATTGCTCGATCGCGCGATCGATCGATTCGCAACCTTGCTCAACCGTTTCTACCACAGCCAACACACCCCGCAATTCCGCAGCACCGGGGAAGCCCTTAGCATACCAGGTTAAGTGCTTGCGCGCTTGAGAGACACCGCTTTCACCTTTGTATTCCCACAAAGCCCGTAGATGTTCCTTAGCACATTCAAGGAGTTCAATTGGTGTCGGAGGTATCTTTTCCACACCTGTTTTCAAGAAATAATCGACTTCTCCCACCAAGAATGGATAGCCCAAAGTTCCCCGCGAACACATCACTCCGTCGGCGCCAGTTTCTTCGAGACACCGCACCGCTGCTTCCACTGAAAAAATGTCTCCGTTACCAATGACGGGAATCGATAAAACTTCCTTAACACGGCGAATCCACTCCCATTTTGCCGGGCCGGTGTAACCTTGCGATCGCGTGCGCCCGTGCACGGTAATCATTTTTGCTCCCGCATCTTCCATCCGCTTGGCAAATTCCACAATATTAATTTCTTTGTCAGTCCAACCGATGCGAGTTTTCACTGTCACAGGAACATCTACAGCATCCACAACCGCCCGCACAATTGCCTCTGCTGTTTCGGGATCTCGCAGCAGCGAAGAACCGCCGCCGTTTTTAGTAATTTTGTTAACCGGACAGCCCATATTAATATCAACAGTATCCGCTCCTTCTGCTACAGCTTTTTGTGCCGCTTCCGCCAAAAAATTCGGCCGACAGTCAAACAATTGAATGCTAATCGGGCGCTCGTTTGGATCGATTTCCATAATTCGCGGCAGTTGCTTCACGTAGTGCAAACCCGTAGCATTGACCATTTCGGTGTACATCATCGAATCCGGGGCATAGCGGCGCACCAGGCGGCGAAATACTAAATCGGTTACGCCCGATAATGGCGATTGCAGGACGCGACTTTTGACTTCAAAGTCGCCGATTTTCAGCGGAGTTGCTAATCTTTCTTGTAATTCTGGAGATAGAGTAAGCATAGTCGATCGCACTTTAATTATAATATCTGTATATTCCAATACGTTTCTGTTCGCGCTGTTTATTGCCCGGAGATCCCCCTCGCATCCCTTGATAGTCGGGGGACTTTGAAAATACTCTTGTCTCCCCCTGATAGTCGGGGGGCTAGGGGGAGCATTCTTAAGTGAAGCACTATTGCTGTATATTATACTACAATTTTGGTATTTGACAGTTGTTCATTATATTTTTAGCCGATGATTGAGTGACCGCAAAAAGTATATTTAACCAGACTGCAATGCCTATTTTAAAGGGACTTGCCAAAATTTAACTGTTGTCAAACTAAAATCCCAAGCCGAACCCTGACAACATTTAAATCTATCTGTCGCTTTCACTTTACTTTTGATGTATCTATGGGGCCTTGCCACTAATGGGCGTTCTACCTACTCAGACTGTTGGGCTAGTCACATTTTTATTCTCTAATTCTGCCAGACTCTTCTGCCTGTCGGAGGGTTTCGCCTTCAGACGAGTCATGCTTAAATTTATTGGGATTCTGCAAAAGCCATACATAATACCATTTTTCTTTCCTATGTGCTATGGATGAAGTCTTAGCCCCCTCTTAATAAGGGGGGGTTGGGGGGGTAATATCTAGCACTACTTTATGAAATTGGTATAACATCGTTTTAAACTACAATTGGTTGATTCCCGACTAGCCCGATCGAACATTATAAGAATCGTAGAGAATTATATGGACGCCGCAGCACTCTGGCAACGCTATCAAGACTGGCTTTACTATCACTCTGGATTGGGACTTTATCTCGATATCAGCCGGATGGGATTCGACGACGATGCGGTAGCAGCACTGAAGCCCAAATTTGACAAAGCTTTCAAAGATATGACAGCTTTGGAAGCAGGCGCGATCGCCAATCCCGACGAAAACCGCATGGTGGGCCACTACTGGCTGCGAAACCCCGATTTAGCTCCCACTCCAGAATTAAAACAAGAAATAGTCGAAGGCATATCACAAGTCGAAGAATTTGTCAAAAAAGTTCAAAGTCGCGATATTAAACCGCCATTTGCTCCGCAATTTACCGATATTATCTCGATCGGCATTGGCGGTTCTGCCCTCGGGCCTCAATTCGTCGCCGAAGCCCTATCCCCAGACATTCCACCCCTAGCAATTCATTTTATTGACAACACAGATCCGGCTGGGATCGATCGCATCCTCAACAAAATCAAAGACAAACTCAGCAGCACCTTAGTAATTACTATCTCCAAATCCGGCGGCACCCCCGAACCCCGCAACGGCATGATCGAAGTTCAAAAAGCCTTCGCAGCCCAAAAACTCGACTTCGCCAAACAGGCAATTGCCATCACCGGCACAGACAGCCAACTCGACAAATTAGCCAAATCACAAGGCTGGATTGCCAGCTTCCCCATGTCAGACTGGGTGGGAGGACGCACTTCGGAACTCTCAGCAGTCGGACTTTTGCCAGCAGCTTTGCAAGGCATCGACATTCGAGCGATGCTCGATGGCGCTAAAGTCATGGACGAAGCTA
This sequence comes from Microcoleus sp. PH2017_34_RAT_O_A, assembly GCF_020737885.1. NCBI lineage: Bacteria > Bacillati > Cyanobacteriota > Cyanophyceae > Oscillatoriales > Microcoleaceae > Microcoleus > Microcoleus sp. PH2017_34_RAT_O_A. The sequence goes on from NZ_JAEQDD010000007.1 coordinate 20,093, forward strand.
CCAGAATTCCCGACATTAAAAACAATCCCGCTGCCCTTTTAGCCCTGTCCTGGTATTTTGCCTGCAACGGACGCGGCGAGAAAGACATGGTAGTTTTGCCTTACAAAGATTCCCTGCTATTGTTCAGCCGCTATTTGCAGCAATTAGTCATGGAATCGATCGGCAAAGAAAAAGATTTAGACGGCAACACAGTTTATCAAGGAATCTCAGTCTACGGCAACAAAGGCAGCACCGACCAACACGCCTACGTCCAGCAACTCCGAGAAGGCGTGCCGAATTTCTTCCTAACATTTATCGAAGTTTTGGAAGACAGGCAAGGAATTTCTCCAGAAGTAGAACCGGGCGTCACCTCGGGAGATTATTTATCTGGTTTGTTGCAGGGAACTCGACAAGCTTTGTACGAAAATCATCGAGATTCAATCACCGTCACAATTACAAAAGTCAACCCTCGGACAGTAGGAGCATTAATCGCCCTCTACGAAAGAGCCGTAGGTTTTTACGGTTCCTTGGTAAATGTCAATGCCTATCACCAGCCAGGGGTTGAAGCCGGTAAAAAAGCGGCCGCTGCTGTGTTGGATTTGCAGCAACTGGTGCTGCAAGTCATCAAAGACGCTCCAACACCTCTGTCTGTATCAGAAATAGCAAAAAAAGCAGGAAGACCAGAGCAAATCGAGACAATTTACAAAACTCTGCGGCATTTGGCAGCCAACGGGCGCGGCGTAGCTTTGCAGGGAACATTAGCGCAACCTGGTACTTTAACTGCAACTTATCAGAGAGATGGGTCTAAAACCCCTTCTTGAGTGGCCGGCTTTTCGCCATTGTTCAGTAAAATAACAAATCCATCTTCACAAATGAATATGGTAAAATAAACACATCAGACAAGATTAAAAAACCAACCCCCTGCCGGTGGGAAAGTCTACGCCCAAAACATTTTGAGGAGACATGACTACGCACTTAAGCGTGTAAACGTAGTCAGCGAAAGGAACCTTAACAAAAGGGATATTTTGACAGAAATGTCTTAAGAATCCCGGTACCTTGATATTCGGGGAGTGTCAACAACAGAATTAAACAGTAGAATTAAAAATTAAAAGTGAAATTAATCACTTTTAATTTTTAATGTTTAATTTTTAATGTCCGCCCATGCCCTTGACGATTCTGGTTGCTGACGACGATTTCGCGACGCGCTTGTCGATTACCGATTATCTGGAAATTACGGGATACTCTGTAATCGCTGCTGAGAACGGCAAAGATGCTTTAGGCTTGGTAGAGGAATTTCAGCCACATTTGATTGTTACCGACATTACAATGCCCGAGATGGATGGCTACGAATTCGTGCGTCGAGTTCGGACTCGTCCCGCCTTCCGATTGCTACCGGTGATTTTTTTGACGGAACGGACGAGTACGCAGGAACGGATTCGCGGCTATCAGATGGGGTGCGACAATTTTCTGGCTAAGCCTTTTGAACTCCCGGAATTGGGCGCGGTAATTCGCTCTTTGCTCGATCGCTACGCTCTAATTGCTCAGGCACCGTCTCGTTCCCCCGAACCCGAACAGATGCCAACAGCGACAGGTATCATCGCCAATGACCAGCCTCAAACTGATTTTTTAACTCAAAAACCAGAAACGCGCGATTCTTTACGGGATAGCTCGTTCGCGCGGGTATATGGCAGTGGCGATGCTCCGAATTTGACGCAACGAGAGCAGGAAGTGCTAGATTTGCTGACAGAAGGTCTTTCTAATATTCAAATCGGCGATCGGCTCCACCTCAGTCCTCGCACCATCGAAAAGCACGTCAGCAGCTTGTTCAGAAAAACTGAAAGCAACAACCGGGCAGAACTGGTTCGCTTTGCGATGGAACACCATTTGGTCGGTAATTGGTAATTGTTCAGTTGACAGTTGACAGTTGACAATTGACAGCGACCTCTACCTAGAAGGAAGAGGATTTGAGTAATGAATAGTCTGATTTTAATTTCTCCCGAAAAAGCTTGGGGCTTTCAACCAATTCTTTCTGGTATGGCGGTTCTCAAGCGTAGTGAGGTATGCCTGCGTGCCCACGGAGCCCAGTGCGTACCTCATAGGGGAGATCGAAATGCTATAATTGGTAATTGTTAATTGGTAATTGGTAATTGGTAATTGTTAATTGTTAATTGTTCCTGACTGATAACGTATTCCAACAAACCCTCCGAAGCGTCCAGCAGTAAATCAATTACCCGATCGAATCCCTCCGGCCCACCGTAGTAAGGATCGGGAACTTCCTTCAAGTCGTGCGATCGGCAAAAATCGCACATCAAGCGCACTTTATCTTTATATTTTCCCGCAGTATCAACAGCAAGAATATTGCGATAATTGTCGCGATCCATCGCCAAAATCAAATCAAAATTTTCAAAATCTTTCCTGTTAAATTGGCGGGCTTCGCCTAACAATTCAATCTTGCGCTTCCTCGCCGCCAACGCCATGCGGTTGTCAGGGGGGCTGCCAATGTGATACCCGCCAGTTCCGGCTGAATCGCAGGTGATGCGATCGCTCAAACCAGCTTGTTTAATTAAGTGATTCATAATATTTTCTGCTGAGGGCGATCGGCAGATATTTCCGAGGCAGACAAACAATAATTTAGTCATTAGTTATTAGTCATTAGTTATTAGTTATTAGTTATTAGTCATTAGTCATTAGCGCTGTCCCCGCTCGCGAACGTTATTAGTCATTAGTCATTTGTTGCTCGCTTGGGGCTGCTAATAACCAATAACCAATAACATTAGTCAACAGTCAACTAATGACTAATGACTGATGACTAATGACTGATGACTAATGACTAGCCGAACCCAGGGAGATTCAGTCCGCCGGTCAGTTCTTCCATTTTCTCCCGCATCGTTGCCGTAGACTTAGTGTAGGCATCCTGCATCGCCACCGTGACGAGTTCAGAAACCACATCAGCACCTTCACCGATCGCATCCGGTGAGATTTCGACGCGGCGGGGTTCTTGGTTGCCGCTGAGAAAAACCTTAACCAAGCCGCCGCCGGCAGTTCCCTCAATTTCCATTACATCCAACTCTTCTTGGAGCTTTTTAGCTCCTTCTTGAACCTGCTGAGCTTTTTTGAAAGCTTCAGTCAGTTCTTTCATTTTGCCCAGGCCGAAGCCAAATCCTTGTCCTGATTTTGTCATAACTACTTTGTGATGATGTGTGCGCTGGCAGTCTGCCGTTTCCGTATTACTTCAATCATGCCTTAGAAGGGGAACTCTCCCAGTATTCTAACTTCTGGCTCCAACAACAGCGACCACCGCTGCTCGACTTGCTGTTGAACGTGGCGGATCACTTGAAAAATATCATTGGCCGTTGCTGACCCGCAGTTAAGAATAAAATTAGCATGGCGCTGAGCTACTTGCGCGCCACCGATCTGGTATCCCTTCAGTCCCGCTTGTTCGATTAACCAGCCTGCTGCCTTGGGGCTGGGGTTGCGGAAAACAGAGCCGCAGCTAGGCAGGTGGTAGGGTTGACTCGTCCGCCGCTGGCTGAAATTGTTATTAGTTTCTGCCATGACTTGCGATCGATCGAATCCCGGCTGCAACTGGAAAGTCGCTTCTGTTACCAGTCGATCGCCCCCTTGCAACACTGAAGTCCGGTAACGATAGCCCAAAGCTTCTGGTGTGAGAATTTCCACCTTACCATTAGGGGATAGCAGGCGAGCGTTGACTAGAATATCAGCAGCACAGCCCCTGTGAGCGCCTGCATTCATCACCACAGCGCCTCCCACAGTGCCCGGTATGCCAACTGCCCATTCCAGGCCTTTCCAGCCCCGCTTAGCCGCCAACCAAGCGAGGCGGGGGATTGACTCCCCCGCCCCGGCTGTAACTTGACCTGTTTCTGCATTAAAGTTTACCTGTTTCAGGTAGCGAGTGGCGACGACCAAACCGGACAAACCCCGATCGCTCACCAACAAATTAGAACCCGCGCCTAGGAGAGTCACCGGTATCCCTTCATCGTGCGCCCAGGCAAAACTCGCTTGCAAAGCCTCCAGACTGCGGGGAGCGACGTACCACTCAGCCGGGCCGCCGACTCGGAAAGAAGTCAGACCCGCCAAAGAAACTTGAGAATTAATTTTACAGTCAGTTCCCCGCAAAGAAATAGGAGAATACACTCGCCGATTTTCCTTCACACAGGAGTCATTCGATATAGTCACCATCTTGAAAATCCTTAAAAATACATTCGCTTGAAGAGGTGGTAGCAAATTCTGTTTGCGTAACTTATGCGACTGTTTTGAGAGAGTCGCCAGACAGCAGTGTCGGTACAACCTGCACCGCCATCATGTCGATCGACTTGGGGCGGGCGAGAGCTAATCCGGGCGATCGGCTTGTTGATAAAAAGCCATCACCTCTGGAATAATCTGATTCAGATTGCCAGCACCCAAAAACAGAGCCAAATCCCCCGGTTGCAGATTTTCGGTTAAAAACTTACTTACCGACTCCAGAGAAGATTGAAACTCAACCTCTCGGCCTTCTTTAGCAATCAAATCAGCAACCTGCTGCCCGCTAATCTCTCCTAAATTCGGTTCCCCAGCACTATAAATATCGCAAGCGACAACCAAATCTGCATCCCCAAAAGATTGAGCAAATTCTGGCAAAAATGTCAGAGTTCGGCTGTAACGGTGCGGTTGAAAAATAGCAACTACTCTTCGGGATTTGGAATTCTTTTCGTTACCTTCGATGCGTAAGCGAGCAGCGGCCAAGGTAACGCGAATTTCGCTGGGATGGTGGGCGTAGTCGTCCACAAACAGGATGTCATTGTGAAAACCCCGCACTTCAAAACGGCGGCGAGCGCCTTCAAAGCCAGCAATCGATGAAGCGATCGCCGAAAACTCCAACCCCAACAATCGACCAACTGCTACGGCTGCTAGTGAATTGCTAAGATTGTGTTTGCCCAACAACTTCAACTCCATTTCCCCCAGGAAAGCTCCTCGCTCCCAAATGCCAGCCTTGGTGCTGGCGGCGCCGTATTCCACATCGGAAACCGTGTAGTCAGCACCGCTGTCCGGATTCAAGCTGTAGCTGACATTCGGTGCAAGGCAGTCTTTGACGATTTCGTCGTCAATGCAGCCCACCAACGTTTGACAGTTTTTGGCAAACACTTTAAATGTGTCTATTACCTGTTCGAGGGTATCGTAATGGTCTGGATGATCCAGTTCCACATTCGTCACTATGCCAATTTTGGCTGCGAGCTTGACGAGGGAACCGTCGGATTCATCAGCCTCGGCGACCAAGTAGGGGCCTTCCCCTAAACGGGCATTCCCTTCCCAAGCATTTACCTCGCCTCCTACCACGATCGTCGGATCCAGACCCGCAGCCATCAGCATAAAGCCGATTAAGCTGCTAGTGGTAGTTTTGCCGTGAGTCCCTGCTACGGCTATGCTTTGGTAATCTTGAATTAACGCTGCCAACACATCCGATCGATGAAAAATCGGACATTCCAAATCTAGGGCAGCTCGATATTCGGCATTTGCCGGGTGAATTGCCGTCGAACATACTACTTGAGGCAATCCCACAATTGCTTGGGGGCCAGAACCCTTGCCGTTCAATTTGAGAGATTCGGCTGTCGCCACGGAAGTCCCTACCGTGCCAGCGACTGCCGAGGATACGGCCTTTTCGGCTGCCCCGCGATCGGGACTGCTACCGTTGAGGGCCGTTTGAAATATTTCAAAATTGCTGGCGTCTTGACGCCAAAAAATGTGAGCTCCCATTTCTTGCAAGCGCTCGGTTATGTGACTCGATTTAATATCGGAGCCGTACACAGGCAACTTGCGTTTCGCTAGAATGTAGGCAAGGGCTGACATCCCAATTCCACCAATGCCGATGAAATGAAATGGTCTCCCGCTGAAATCAACAGAACTCGGCATCTTCGCTCCTCACACACCACACCACGCCAATAACACGCGATATCATATCAAGAATTGTTTTTTCAGGATACAGTTCGCTAGAGATTTTGTACAAAATTCTCTGCGCGTCCCTAGAATTGTGGGACTTGTAGAGATGTTTGTCTTGTATCCTATATGACTTAGTACCGAGTAGTTTTCCGGAACAGTCACAGCTCGAAAATTGCAGGTCAGAGAGAATGGGGTCTGGGGTCGGGGCTAACTGACTAATTGTGGGCGGTTGCATATCTCCTGCATTCTTTCTCTTTCTACCCGCCTGCTGTGCTGGGATACGGCAGCAAAAGCCCCACAACCTTTGTACGAAGATTGAGGGTAAAACCCATCAGGATTTACAAACACTACCACGTATCACAAAAGTTCGCTCATTTTCTAGTTATTTATCTGCGGGTACGGTCATTTTTTCCTGAAAATCAGAGATTGACTCGATCGCCACCACAGTAGTTTCTCACATATTTGTATACATTTTCTCACTTAATAAAGGTACGTTGTTGGGCTTCAGCCCTCTTACGCTCTTTTATACATTACATCAAGGTACAGCCCAACAATTTAAATCACAGTCATACCTCACCTATTTGAGAATGAGTTATATACAAAATATACATTCGATCGCAACCGTCAAACAGTGACTGAGCTTAGTGGTAAAAGCGCACAAACATGAAATTTGGGCGATGTCTGTCTGTATTAATCCTAATTAATCCTAATTTTTGGGAATTATGGGGAAAATAGCGATTTTTGGGGGTACTTTTGACCCGGTGCACTGGGGTCACTTGTTGGTAGCCCAGGCGGCTGCGAGTCAATTTAATCTCGATCGAGTGATTTGGGTACCCGATCGCGCTCCTCCTCACAAGTGGCGATCGGATTTGGCAAGTTTTGATCGGCGGCGCTCCATGCTAGCTCTGGCGCTCGGCGATCGCCCAGACTTCCTACTAGCTCCGTTGGAGGCAAATTCCTCGGGCAGTTCTTTTGCGATCGACACTTTGCTGTATTTGCAAAAAATGTATCCAGGCGATCGGTGGTACTGGATTATTGGCAGCGATGCTTTCAGAACTCTTCCCAAATGGCACCGCTCGGCCGAAATCGGGCGGTTGTGCCACTGGTTGGTGGGCCCGCGTCCGAGTCAGGTAGATCCGCAGACAGCAGAAAGCGGGGAGATAGGGGCAGCATCTGAGTGGGGCGATAGTTTGAGCGATGTGTCCATTGATGCTGACGACAGGATGCAGGTTGAGACAAATGCTGTTTGCTGTAAAGTTGCCGAACAGATGGCTCTGCTAGATGTGGAAATTAGTTGGGAGGTGCTGTCCATGGGCGCGATCGAGATTTCGTCGAGCCACATCCGCCGCTGCTGGGCCCAAAATCGCGAGCTGGGCGACTTAGTACCGGAAGTTGTCGGGAGTTATATTGCGGCCCATCAGCTTTACCAGCAACCAGCAGCCGAAAGCTGAATGCCTTGAGCCTTCGGATTTCTGCCTTCTCAAAAATTTCAGATTTTTTCGATACAGACGAAAAGTTAGAAAGGATCAGCCTTTGCGATATGATCTGGTGTCAGAAGTCAATTATTAAATTTTTCCAAAAATTCAGCCTGAGTTAAGGGCTGCCATCATTAGGAGGTACTAGGTGATTAGAGTCGCGATCAATGGTTTTGGACGTATTGGGCGCAGTTTTACGCGCTGCTTGCTGGGCCGAGAAAATAGCCAGCTTGAGCTGGTAGCAATTAATGACACTTCCGATCCGAAAACTAATGCTCACTTGCTGAGATACGATTCCATGATGGGAACGTTGAAGGGTGTGGACATCAGTACGGATGAAAATTCGATTATTCTCAATGGCAAGACAGTTAAATGCGTGAGCGATCGCAATCCGCTCAACCTGCCTTGGAAAGATTGGGGTATTGATCTGATTATTGAAGCAACCGGCGTCTTCGTTGACCAAGCTGGTGCCTCGAAGCATATCACTGCCGGCGCTAAAAAAGTGCTAATTACTGCTCCCGGTAAGGGGCCAGAAGTTGGCACCTATGTGATGGGAGTCAACCACCACAACTACAAGCACAGTGACTACACTGTCATCAGCAATGCTAGCTGTACTACTAACTGTCTAGCTCCCGTACTGAAAGTGCTTCACGAAAATTTTGGCATCGTCAAAGGCATGATGACCACTACCCACAGCTATACTGGCGACCAGCGCTTGCTGGATGCCAGCCACCGGGATTTGCGACGGGCGCGGGCTGCTGCGATGAATATTGTGCCTACTTCTACTGGTGCTGCTCAAGCTGTGGCTTTGGTGATTCCAGAATTGAAGGGTAAGTTAAATGGCATCGCCATGCGGGTTCCGACTCCTAATGTGTCGGTCGTTGATTTTGTGGCTCAGGTAGAGAAAAAGACTTTTACCGAGCAAGTAAATCAAGTTTTCAAAGAAGCAGCCGAAGGCCCGATGAAGGGGATTTTGGAGTACAACGATTTGCCTCTGGTTTCTTGCGACTATCGCGGAAACGATTCTTCTTCCATCCTGGATTCCAGCTTGACCCTCGTCATGGACGGCGATATGGTAAAGGTGTTGGCTTGGTACGACAACGAGTGGGGCTACAGCCAGCGGGTGGTTGACTTGGCTGAATTGGTCGCCCAACGGTGGGAAGGCTAGTATCTGAAGAAGGCATTGGTCAGTAGGCAAAAGGTAAAAATAACGAATAAAGCAATATTGGTCTACTGTTTGATGCTATAGCCCAGATCCCCCCTAACCCCCCTTAAAAAGGGGGGGACATGAGCCTTCTCTAAAAAAGGGGGGACAAGAGTCTTCTCAAAGTCTCCTTTTTAAGGGGGATTTAGGGGGATCTCGTCTCGGCTATAAGCGAGATTTCAGGACTTACGCACGGGTAGCCAGAAACCGGGTTTTTTCACCCAAATATTTGGTTCAAACCCTTAATATCGGTAAAAAACCCGGTTTCTTTAGTCCTCCGGCGTAAGTCCTGAAATTTGTTTGTAAATCGGACGTACGGTTGAAACCGCGTCTACACTACACAAACGATGTCCGCCGGACGCCGACGGAAAAATAACCGAATTGTAAGTGCCACGTCTTCAACCCACGGAGGTGGGTTTTGTCTGTATAGACGCGGTTTCAACCGCCCGGTCTTCTCTGGTAACTCCTCGAAAAATCCCAAATATTAAAAATAATAAAAATTCTGGCGGTAAAAGTTAAATAACTGGAAAAATAGCAACAGCTACGGTAGTTTTGAAAAAAAATATATGAAAAAAGCGTTAATTTGTGGTATATCAGGTCAGGACGGAGCTTATTTAGCTAAACTGTTGCTCGATCGAGGTTATGAAGTTTGTGGCACCTCCAGGGACGCCCAAATGTCGAGTTTCGGAAACCTTGCCCGTTTGGGCATCCGAGACCAAGTAAAACTAGAATCCATGTCTCTCAACGATTTTCGCAGCGTCTTGCAAGTATTGGCAAAAATTGCACCCGACGAAGTGTACAATCTAGCCGGTCAAAGTTCCGTCGGCCTGTCTTTTGAACAACCCGTAGAAACCCTCGAAAGTATTGCCACAGGTACATTAAATCTGTTAGAAGCAATTCGGTTTACCGGCGGCAAAATTAAACTTTACAATGCCAGTTCGAGCGAATGTTTTGGGGATACCGGAGGTTGTGCAGCGGATGAAAACACGCCCTTTCGCCCCAGAAGTCCTTACGCAGTGGCGAAGGCTACAGCATTTTGGGAAGTAGCAAATTATCGGGAAGCGTACAATTTGTTTGCGTGTTCAGGTATTTTGTTTAATCACGAGTCGCCGCTGCGCCCGGAGAGGTTCGTCACCCAAAAGATTGTATCTGTTGTGTGCCGAATTGCTGCGGGTAGTTCCGAAAAACTGCATTTGGGAAATATTTCAGTGCAGCGGGACTGGGGCTGGGCACCGGAATATGTGGAGGCGATGTATTTGATGTTGCAGCAGGAAGAACCAGATGATTATGTAATTGCTACTGGTGTAAGTTATCCTTTGGAGGAATTTGTGCAGACAGCGTTTGTTGCTGCGGGTTTGGATTGGCGGGAACATTTGGTAACTGATGCGAGTCTCTACAGGCTGACGGATATTGCTCTTGGAATGGGAAATCCGGGTAAGGCAAAAGAAAAGTTGGGATGGGAGGCGAAGTATAAGATGCCGGATGTAGTGCGGATGATGGTGGAGGCGAGGATGGTTTGAGGGAAAATTATGAGGTGAAAATATGGCGGCAGAATATGCAACGGCTAATGAGTGGTATAAGGCCAATCGCCGTGAATTGAAAAAATATCGGGGCCAGTGGATCGCTTATACTAACGAAGGTGTAATTAGTGGCGATGGCGATTATGACAAAATGAAGGACGGGATTCCGGCTGATATACCTAAATTGGGTTTTGCGATCGATCGTATATATGAAAACGAATTTGTTGAACCAGTTCGCTTCCCAGGATTCCACTGTTGTAAATAGAAAGTTGATGATGTTTAAAACTGTGAAACGATGCAAGTAGTTATAGAGTGCGTTTTAGAGCAAGAGCCACTACAGGGTTTGGCTGTGGAATAGCAATTGATGGCTTACCAGTAGGATGGTTTCTTTTTGGTGGCGATCGATATTTACTGTGAGTAAAAATATTTGAACGAACTGTGAGATAATGGTGAGGCTATTTGGAGGGTGTGGGGATGATGGAGGAAGCAAAAAATGGCAATCGCTTTGTTTTGGCTATCCTTGCTGACAAATTAGGAAAGTAGTGCCAAAGTCAAGTGGGATAAGAAGACTGATTTAATTGCGATGGTCGTTGGGATTTTGGATTGTATTTGATAATCCTCAAATCCTGATTATCTGGATAAATGAAATAGGCGATAGGATCAAATGCTTTTGGTTGTAGAGTGACTAAAACAGGAAATAGTAATATATTATTTAAATGAATAACAAACTATTTTTTTAAATTACTGATAAAATCAATAAGCACGCTTTTTTGCGGCAAATACTCTACTATACCTACCTAAAACGAGATCGTAATGACGATAAATGTACTTGTCACAGGTGGCGCTGGCTATTTGGGTTCAGTCCTGTGCGAACACCTACTCGACGCTGGATACCACGTCACAGTCATAGACAGCCTGATGTACGGGCAAAATTCTCTTTTCCACCTTTGCGCCAACCCAGCCTTTGATTTCATAGAGGGAGACGTGCGGAATGAAGACTTGATGCACCGCCTCATCAAAGACGCAGATGTGATCATTCCCCTAGCTGCTATCGTCGGAGCCCCCGCCTGCAAGCGCGACCCGTGGTTGACCACATCAGTAAACTTAGAAGCAGTGCAGCTAATCAACCGTCTGCGGAACCCCCAACAGTTAGTTATATATCCTAACACTAACAGCGGTTACGGTGCTAGTACCGGCGACACTTACTGCACAGAAGATACACCCCTAGAGCCGATTTCTCTATACGGTCAGACAAAAGTCCAAGCAGAATTAGAACTTTTGGAAAGCCCCAACGCTATCACTTTACGCCTAGCTACCGTCTTCGGTACATCTCCCCGGATGCGCCTAGACTTACTGGTAAACCACTTTGTCTACACAGCCATTACAGACGGCTATTTGGTAATCTTTGAAAAAGACTTTAAGCGCAATTACGTCCACATTCGGGACGTAGCTGACTGCATGATTTACTGTATCAAAAATTCTCCGCAAATGGTCGGCCGCCCCTACAACGTCGGACTTGATGAAGCTAACCTATCTAAAGAAGAATTAGCCCTGAAAGTCAAAGAGTATGTGCCGAATTTCTACATTCACTTCGCAGCTATAGGTAGCGACCCCGACAAGCGTAATTACATCGTTTCCAATGAGCGCTTACGGAAAGCTGGCTTTGAAGCCAAGCGCTCCTTAGACGACGGCATCAAAGAACTGCTTAAAGGATACCGTATGATAGGAAGGTCTCCGTTCAAAAATATCTAAGTTTAATGATATTTTGGGTTGAACACTATAGGGCGATCGGGAAAACATGGCAGATTTAGGACAGTGTACAGCAGTCATCCTCGCCGGCGGTCTGGGAACTCGGCTGCGGTCAGTAGTAGCCGATCGCCCCAAAGTCATGGCTGAAGTTAGAGGGCAGCCTTTCCTGACATACCTCTTAGAGCATTTGGCACAGGCTGGATTTAAACATACTGTCTTGTGTACGGGCTACTTGGGTGAACAGGTCAAAGCTACATTTGGTGACACCTACAGTAGCCTGCACCTCCAATATTCCCAAGAATTCTCCCCGCTAGGCACAGCAGGTGCTCTGCGATTAGCCCTACCCCTCTTTCAATCCGAGCAAGTGGTGGCTATCAACGGCGATTCTTTTTGCAATGCTAACTTGAGAGACTTTTGGACGTGGTACCGCGATCGAAAAGATGCAAAGGGAGCATTGCTTTTAACTGAAGTACCCGATACCAAGCGATATGGTCGAGTCCAAGTAGACCCTTCAGGACAAGTGCTGAAATTTGAAGAAAAAGGTGGTACCGAAGGTGCAGGCTGGATCAATGCTGGTATATACTTGCTAGAACGCCGTCTGCTATCAACAATTCCTAAAAGCTGTGCTGTATCTTTAGAAACAGAAATGTTTCCCGCATGGATCGGTCAGGGACTTTACGGCTATTGTAGCCAAGGGCGGTTCCTAGACATTGGTACTCCTGAGTCCTATGCTATAGCAGACAATTTTTTATCTGTCCGATCTCCCAAAATGGAAAATTAATAACAAAAGGAATTCTAAGTATGAGCAGCAAGTACAAAATTTTAACAGCGGACGATAAAAAATTCTTGATGAAAAGAAGTAAGATTGCTTCTTTTCATCAAAACGCAATGGTTTCTTCGGAATGGAAAAAATACCTAGAAATAAAGTCCTTAGACGATTTGTCAGTGACTCGCTTAGATAATTTAGCCAATCCTGAATCTGGTTTAACTTATGGGTTTTATGGAAGAACAACTGATGAAAAAATGCCTTTATCTTACAAGATTTATCACGAGAACCCAATTTATCAAAAAATACTGCAAATAGGAGAGCCAGATGTAGGTAATCCTCCCAAACAATTTGAATGCGACAATCAAATAGTTTCGGGGAACTTTTTGCGACAAGTTTATTTTGCCTTTAAATTGCTCGAAAATACGAAGACAGAGCCTCATGTGATACTAGAGTTTGGAGGTGGCTATGGTTTGTTAGCTTATATCTGGAAAAAATTATTTACTAAATCAAAAATAATAATTGTAGACATACCAGAATGCCTGATGTTACAATACAATTTTTTAAGAAAAGCTCTGCCTGAGATGGAAATAGGGTATTTATCAAATGATGACAGCGAAGGAGTGAATTTAGAAAATAATCATCCCGAAGAATATGCAGATATCACGCTAGTGGAATGCAATGCTATAAATAGTTTATCAGTCACCCCAAATGTAGTTTTGGCCCTGGCCAGCTTTCAGGAAATGACGATAGATGTAGTTGACAATTATGTGCAGTGGACTGAACAACAGATCGATCGGGACGGTTATTTATTCATATACAGTTGTCACGGTTTAGATCCTTTGGGATATCAATCACCTGCTGACGTTAAACTAGACGATAGATGGCAAGTGGCAAGCTGCGAACAGTCCACGCTAGTAGACAATAATTATCATCACCTTCAATTAATTTATCAACGTGCAGATAAAGCAGTGATAGTGGAGAGTGACGAATCCAGAATAACACTGTTAAGAAACTACTATCAAGCTTTGAGCGAAAAAAATATCTCAAAAATGCAGCAGTATCAATCATTGATTGTCAGGAAAAAAAATGACGAAAAAGGTTAGTCAATTCCTTGGTTCGGGTGTGGAACAAAAACGCTTTGTTCTGTTAGACCGCGATGGCACAATTATCAAAGAGTGCCACTACCTCTCAGACCCGGAACAGGTTGAACTACTTCCCGGTGCGGCTGAGGGGTTGCGCCTGATGGCAGAAATGGGACTGGATTTAGTCGCAGTCACAAATCAGTCTGCCGTTGGTCGAGGCTTTTTTGACAAAACGCGGTTATTTGAGATTCACCAGCGCTTGCGGGAACTTCTGGAATTAGAAGGTGTCCATTTAAAAGACATTTATTTTTGTCCCCACCTCCCGGCAGATAACTGTCAGTGTCGCAAACCGCGCACAGGTTTAATAGACATGGCTGCGAAAAAATTTGGGTTTAAACCTCAAGATTGTTTTGTAATCGGCGACAAACCCTGCGATATTGAGTTAGGGCAAAGAGTCGGAGCAAGTACGTTGTTGGTGCGAACAGGTTACGGTGCTGAAGTGGCTGCTCAGAAAACAGTTAATCCTGACTTTGTAGTGGACAATTTGTGGGAGGCAGCGCTGGCAATTCAAGGCAAAATAACTTTAAATAAAATGGAAATAGCAAATGCAGTTAGAGTTTGAACTCTTAAATGACAAGACAGTTGCGCATCACGGACACGCAGGGGTTGCGGTGACTTCAGAACAAGTGCGATCGCCCGACGGACACTCAGTAGCAGCACACTTACTCGCCAGTGCCGAAATTAAGCACCAAATTGCCCAGCAATGCTTAGATTCGATTTTAGCAGCCGCTAATTTGATGTCTAACTCACTGGCTAAGGGCGGCAAGCTACTCCTGTGCGGTAACGGCGGTAGTGCAGCGGATTGCCAGCATATGGCTGGGGAACTTGTCAACTGGTTAAACAAAGATTTTCAGCGCCCAGGACTGGCTGCAATTTCACTGACTACAGATAGTTCCATTCTCAGCGCGATCGCCAACGATTCCGGCTTTGAGAGCATATTCGAGCGACAAGTGCAAGCTCTTGGTAAGCCAGAAGATGTCTTAATCGGTATCAGTACCAGTGGCAATTCGCCCAATGTCGTCCGCGCCGTCATCGCAGCCAAAAAAATCAGGATGAAAGCGATCGCACTTACAGGTGACAGCGGTAAACTAGCGGAGATCGCTGATGTCACCATCGCCGTTCCCAGTAACAACACCCAGTACATTCAAGAAGGTCATCTCAGTATTGAACACATTCTGTGCAGCTTAGTTGAGCAGCAGCTATTCAGCGACGGGGGAACTGTTTCGTGAACTCGATCGTAGACAAAATGTACGCTCAGAAAACAGCCGATGCCAATACCCGCGTCAGGGTGGGCGCCGCGGTAATTGTCCGAGACAATCGCGGGTGGATATTGTTAGAAAAACGGAGCGACTGCGGTTGGTGGGGGCTGCCAGGAGGTAGAATCGAACCCGGAGAATCTGTCACAGAAGCTGCTGTGCGAGAAGTGAAAGAGGAAACCGGACTTAATATTAAAATTACGCGGTTATTGGGCGTTTATTCCGAACCCGAGTGTCGCATTGTAACCTTTTTGGATAACGGCGATGTAGTTCATCTAGTCGATATCATAGTAGAGGCAGAAATAATATCCGGCGAACTAGAAATAAGTAGCGAAAGTGAAGCATTACAGTTTTTTGACCCCGCCACTTTGCCACCAGAAATCGTACCACCAGCTCTGACACCGCTTCAAGATTTCATTCAAGGGCTAACAGGAACTATTCGTTAAAAAAAAGACACAGCATGATAATCAGCAGGACACCGTATCGGATTTCTTTTTTTGGTGGTGGCACAGACTACCCAGGCTGGTATCGCCAACACGGAGGCGCTGTCATAGCAGCTTCTATTAACAAATACTGCTATCTAACCTGTCGCTATCTCCCACCATTCTTTGAACATAGAATTCAGGTAATATGGTCAAAAGTTGAATTACGTCAAACTATTGACGAAATCGATCATCCAGCAGTTCAAGCAGTTCTCAACTATTTGAAAATAGATCGCGGGATTTCAATTCTTCATGATGGCGATTTGCCAGCTCGTAGTGGGATGGGGTCAAGTTCCGCATTTACTGTAGGACTTTTAAACGCATTGTATGCTCTGCAAGGTCAAATGCCCAGCAAGCAACAGCTAGCCAAAGAAAGCATTCACGTGGAGCAGGAAATATTAAAAGAAACAGTAGGCTCTCAAGATCAAGTGCTGGCTGCCTATGGCGGTCTAAATCACGTTACGTTTCTACAAAACGGTGAAATTTCCGTTAGGCCCATGACCCTCAGTCCCGATCGCATCACGGAACTCAACTCTCATCTGATGCTTTTTTACACTGGGATCAAACGTACGGCTTCCGATATTGCCGATAGTTATGTCACGGACATAGATGATAAAAGGCGGCAGTTAAGGATTATGAAAGATTTAGTCGAAGAGAGTATTGCGGTTTTAAACAGCGATCGCGACTTAACGAGCTTTGGAGAACTGCTCCACGAAGCTTGGCAAACAAAACGCTCCTTGAGCAACAAAGTTTCCAATCCTCACGTAGATGAGCTTTACGAAATGGCTCGCTCTGCTGGTGCTGTCGGCGGTAAGTTGACAGGAGCAGGGGGTGGTGGCTTCCTGTTGCTGTTCGTCCCTCCAGAACGCCAACCAGAAGTCCGAGAGAAGCTCAATAAGCTGCTTCACGTACCATTCAAATTTGAATTTTCTGGAAGTCAAATTATCTTTTTCGAGCCCCAAGAAGATTACTCAGCCTTAGAGAAGCTTCGCACCAACCAGCAACTAGAGGCTTTTCGAGAATTAACCCAAACTTCCCCCTAGGAGAGACGCCGTGGACAAAAATGCAAAAATCTACGTGGCAGGGGGTGAAACTCTCATCGGAGCAGCCTTGTTACGTCAACTAGAACGCCAAGGCTACAGTAACTTGATCGGCATTCCCCCAAAAGAGCCGAATTTTGCCGATCGCGAACAGGTGAGCGACTTTTTCGCTCTGCACAAGCCAGAATATGTGTTTCTAGCAGCAGGAAAATCGGGAGGCATTAGCGCTAACCAGAAGTATCCTGCTGAATTGATGCTTGACAATTTGCTAGTTATATGCAATGTCATCGACAGTGCCTATCACAGCGGAGTCAAAAAACTGCTCTATCTAGCTTCTTCTTGTAGCTACCCGAAACACAGCCCGCAGCCAATGCAGGTAGAGTCCCTAATGACAGATACTTTGGAACCGACAAATGAAGCTTACGCAGTGGCAAAAATTGCAGGCATTAAGTTATGTCAGGCCTATTGCCAGCAGTATGGCGCAAATTTCATTAGCGGGATACCAGCTAATGCCTTTGGCATCGGGGATGATTTCAGTTTAGAGGAATCCCACGTCATACCGGCACTAATCCGCAAAATGCACGAGGCAAAAACTGCCAGTGCAGAATTTGTAGAGATTTGGGGAACCGGCACTCCTCGGCGAGAGTTTATTTTTGCAGATGACTTAGCAAACGCCTGTATTTTTATCGCGGACAAATACGATGAACCGACACCGATTAATATTGGTGGGGGGCTAGATTTGTCAATTAAGGAACTTGCAGAGTTGATTAAAGACGCGATCGGCTACCGAGGACAACTACGTTTCGACGCTAGTAAGCCCGATGGAATGCCACTGAAAGCGCTTGATTCAAGTAAACTAAAATCGATGGGCTGGCAGCCACAGATTTCATTTCGGGCGGCTGTAGAGGCAACTTACGAGTGGTTTCTGATAAATTCCCAAGCTAATGTTTTAGCTGGACATAGAGGTTAAACAATAAGATGATCGCAGGAATTGACCAAATAAAATTGCAGTTAGCTGGATTTTCCCAACTTTGGGACACAGAGCAGGACACCCTTGCCGAGCGGGGCGCTTTAGTGCCAGACAATGGAGTAATTGTTGAAATTGGAACCGCTCAGGGCGGTTCTGCTACTATCTTTCAGGCAGTTGCCGGTTGCAGGGGAGCAAAAATTTACTCCTACGACATCGCACCCTCAGCAGAAGCCTACGAACGCCTGAAAAATACAAATGTCACTATATTTGCCAAATCCTCTGTCGAAGGTGCCAAGGCGTGGGAAGAAACAGTCAATCAGCCAGTAGACTTGCTGTTTATAGATGGCAGCCACGCTCTCCAGCACGTTTTTGAAGACTTCAATGCGTGGATAGGATTTCTCAAACCAGGGGGGCAGGTTTTATTCCATGATTTTGACTCGATTGAGCGCGGTGGGCTGATACATTTCGGCGTACAAGTTATGGCGAAAACGCTCCTGCGGCTGAATATTCTGGAGCAACCAGTTCACAAAGATAGAATCCTGTACGGGAAAATTAGTCATCCTGAAAAAGTACGACTTGAAGCGAAAGACTGCTATCAAACTTTTCGTGAAATGGGCAAAGAATTTGTCGAGCTTCGTGATGCTGACTACAGTGGATGGCTGGCAGTTGGAGGCGAACAATTCGGTAAATTGCTCAGTGGCTGTCTGAAAATGAACGGGAGTGATTTGCAGCAATCCCCGCAACAGCTACCCCTCGGAAGTCGCTATCTGGTATTTTCTCGACCTTTGGCACCGGCTCTGGATATTTTGCGATCGCGCGGCATCCCCACAGAGGCGATCGTGGCAATAGACAACTGTCAAGCTTGCTACCTAGTAGGCAGCGCCCTCCAAAACAATCGCAATCACTTGTTAGCTATTACGTCATCTCGTAAAGAGGTGTTTCGCTGGGAAGAGATATTGTTCATGTTCGATCATGCCTTTGGGGAATCGCAGTTTCCCGATCGCACAAACGATTTTGCTGACGAATCGGACATAGTTCGGCTGTCACAATTAGTCGCAAGAGAACAGATATGCCTAACATTCCTGGCTCGTATCCTGGCAACATTTGTAGACTGGAATCCTTAACCCGCACTGTCAGAAAGCATGGATCAATTAATGTACGAAAAATTTTACCGTTCTCTATACCGCATCCGCCGAGTAGAAGAAGAAATTGCCAGGGTTTACCCGACTGACAAAATTAAAAGTCCAGTACACCTTTCTATCGGTCAGGAAGCCGTGGCTGTAGGAGTTTGTGAGGCACTGCGGCCGGATGATGTTGTTTTCGGCACCTACAGAAGTCACGCCGCCTATCTAGCAAAAGGCGGGGATTTAAAGCAAATGATTGCCGAATTGTACGGCAAAGCTACAGGGAGCGGTAAGGGAAAAGGCGGCTCCATGCACTTGATCGATCTGAGTGCTAACGTGATGGGTTCGTCAGCAGTGGTGGGAACAACGATCGCCAATGCTGTGGGATATGCTTTAACTTTAAAAAATCAGCCCCAAGACGCGATTACAGTTAGTTTCTTCGGAGACGGCGCTGTAGATGAAGGGGTTTTCTCGGAAAGCCTAAACTTTGCAGCCCTCAAAGCTGTACCCTTAATTTTTGTCTGTGAGAATAATGGCTATGCAATCCATACGCACCAGCGGCTCCGCCAACGGCTCGATAATATTTGCGATCGCGCCCGCACCTTTGGCATCCCGGCAGAACGGATTGAAAATAACGATATTTTCAACATCTACGAACAAGTTAGCGCGGCGGCTAAAGCGTTAAGAAACGGTGAAAGCGGCCCATTTTTCTTTGAGTGCATGACCTACCGCTGGAAAGAGCACGTCGGCCCCAATGAAGATTTTCACTTAGGCTATCGGACAAAAGAAGAAGCGCAACCTTGGATAGAGAACGACCAAGTAGATCGCTTAGCGGTCTTAGTAGAACCTGAAGCACGCCAGCAAATCGAAACAGAAGTCGAGGCAGAAATTAAAGCAGCTTTTGAGTTTGCCGAAGCTAGTCCTTTTCCAGACGCGACTGAATTATTTACTGATGTATTTAAAGCAGGGAATGCTATATCACAACATCAACCAGTATCCTTTGCTGAAGCTAAATCCCCAGCAATCGATCGCACTCTTACGTATGTAGACGCAGTGCGCGAAGCTACTGACATGGAAATGGAGCGGGATGCTTCTGTAATTATATTCGGATTAGATGTAGACGACCCGAAAGCCATTCAAGGTACGACTAAAGGCTTGCTGGATAAATACGGTTCCGAACGAGTGTTCGGTACTCCCCTGTCAGAAGATGCCATGACTGGGGCGGCAATTGGGATGGCGCTGGCCGGACAGCGGCCGATTCACGTCCACATCCGTATGGATTTCTTGATGCTGGCGATGAACCAGTTGATTAACGTAGCTGCTAAAAGCCACTATATGTACGGCGGACAAGTATCTATGCCGCTGGTAGTGCGATCGATGATTGGGAAAAGTTGGGGACAAGGCGCACAGCATTCTCAAGGTTTGTACTCGTTTTTCATGAACATTCCCGGTTTGAAAGTAGTGGCCCCGACAACTCCCTATGATGCCAAAGGCTGTTTAATTGCCGCAATCCGCGATGAAAACCCGGTGATGTATGTCGAACACCGCATCTTGCACTTTCAAAAAGGCCCTGTGCCAGAGTCAGCCTATACTGTACTTCCCGGCAAGGCGCGAGTCACGGCGATCGGCGAAGATATTACTTTAGTTGGCATTTCCTATATGCAGGTAGAATGCCTGCGGGCAAGGCGCTATCTGGAAGCAGCGGGGATTAGCGCCGAGGTTATCGATCCCATTTGGTTAAGTCCCCTAGACATTGATACCATTGCCGAGTCAGTGCGTAAAACCGGCCGACTGTGTGTAGCAGATAACGGCTGGACGACTTGCGGTGCTAGTGCTGAAATTATTGCTCAAGTGACGGAACGCTTGCAAGGTTCGCGCGATATCCGCGTTCGACGCTTAGGTTTTGCGCCTGTTACTTGCCCCACTGCTCCCAATTTGGAAGCAGATTTCTATCCTAACGGGCGCACGATCGCTGCTGCTGCTTACGAGTTGGTAAAAGGCAAAAATGGCTGGCTACCAGAGGAACGCGAAGACTTGAAAGATATTGAATTTAAGGGGCCTTTTTAACAATGCAGAAAACACCAACTATGTCTGACAAAAATCTGAAAATGCCTTTGATGCAAAACAACATCACAAGGGGAGATTTGGATGCAGCGATCGCATTTCTTCAACAAGATGACCCGATTCTGACCCAATCTAAGCAAGTGCGAGCCTTTGAGCAAGAATGGTCGGAATGGCTCGGAGTCAAGTACAGTGTTTTTGTCAATTCAGGCTCCTCAGCTAACCAGGTGACGATGTGTGCTCTGCGAGAGACTTACGGTGTAGGGGAAGTCATTGTACCGACACTGACGTGGGTATCCGATATCGCCTCAGTAATTCAAGCGGGTTTAAAACCCGTATTTGTTGATATTAATCCCCGCACATTAGGGATGGATATTGACCAGGTAATTGAGAAAATTACCCCGCAGACGAAAGCTGTATTTTCAACCCACGTACTCGGTTACAATGCCCTGGATCAGCGTCTGCTCGATGAGTTGGATTCCCGGAACATTCCGTTGATTGAAGATGTTTGCGAGTCCCACGGGGCAACTTTTCACGGGCGGAAATTGGGAACGTTTGGGCTAATGTCTAATTTCTCCTTTTACTACGCTCATCACATGAGCACGATCGAAGGAGGCATGATTTGTACCAATGACAGCAACTTGTACGAAATGCTGCGGATGTTTCGCTCTCATGGCATGGTACGAGAGTCAACTTCTGATGAGTTGAAGCAATCTTATTACGATCGGCATCCTGACCTCAACCCGGACTTTATTTTTGCTTTTCCTGCCTACAATGTCAGGAGTACAGAAATTAATGCCGTGATTGGGCGATCGCAACTCAAGCGACTGGATGACAACAATAAAATTAGAACTGAGAACCTGTTAGTGTTCCTGCAAAACTTAGACCCTGACAAGTACCAGACTGATTTTGAAACCGAAGGTAGTTGCAATTACGCTTTTACGCTGATATTGAAACAGCCAGACACAGCGCTGCGCGACAAGGTGATGCAGGCACTTCGCGAACACGGCGTTGAGTTTCGCAGGGGAACGTCCGGGGGAGGAAATCAGTTGCGCCAGCCTTATTTGAAAAAGATTTTGGGTGAGGCTGATTTGACTGACTTTACTAAAGTAGATCACGTCCATTTTTACGGCTTTTACATTGGTAATTATCCCGGATTGGAAAAAGAGAAAATTCTGGAATTGTGTTCTCTTTTAAACAAACAGTAGTTTTAGTAAAGCAAAAATTGGAGGAAATAATGAATAGTGAAAATAAGTTAGATTTGGTACTCGTCAACCCTGGAAATAGAGCCAAAATCTACCAATCTCTCAGCTCTACCTTGGCTGCCGTAGAACCCCCTGTTTGGGCTGGTTTAATGGCGACTTTTGTTCGGAATCACGGCTTTTCTGTTAAGATTATCGATGCTACTGCCGAAGAGTTAAGTCCGCAGGAAACGGCAGAAAAAATTGCTGATTTAAATCCAGTTTTGACGGCTGTAGTTGTATATGGTCAGCAACCCTCAGCATCTACTCAAGTAATGCCGGGAGCGAGTGCAGTTTGTACTGCAATTAAGCAAGTTTCACCAAATTTAAAGGTGCTTTTAGTAGGTGGTCACGTCGCTGCTTTGCCAGAGCGATCGCTCCGAGAAGAAGAAGCTAATTTTGTAGCAGCCGGAGAAGGGCTTTATACAATGCTGGAGCTACTAGCAGCCTTAAAATCAGACGCACCAGATTACAGCAAAGTGCGCGGTTTGTTGTATTGGGAAGGCAAGGAAGTTAAAGCAAATCCTCCCGCACCGCTGCTGATGGATGTAGAAGAAAAAATGCCCGGAATTGCCTGGGATTTGCTACCTATGGAGAAGTATCGGGCGCACAATTGGCACTGTTTTGATGGTCTTGTACGGGAGCCTTATGCAGCTATTTATACAACTTTGGGCTGTCCTTTCCATTGTAGTTTCTGCTGTATTCAAGCACCGTTTAAGACGGGCGAGAAAGAGTTGGGATATAGGGATATTACAAATAGCTATCGCTTCTGGAGTCCAGAACACGTAATTTCCCAAATTGACCTACTCGTAAATAAATACGGTGTGCGGAATATCAAGTTTGCAGATGAAATGTTTGTACTCAATCCTAAGCACGTTTTGGGTATCTGCGATTTGATTATTGAGCGAGGTTACGATCTGAATATCTGGGCTTATGCACGCGTGGATACTGTCAGGGATGAAATGCTGGATAAGCTGAAGCGCGCTGGTTTTAATTGGCTGGCTTTTGGGATTGAAGCTGCGAGCGATCGCGTGCGAGATAATGTACAGAAAGGTGTTAGTCAAGAGGATATTTACAGAACGATTAAAAAAGTCAGGGATGCTGGTATCAATGTAATTGGCAATTACATTTTTGGCTTGCCAGAAGATGATTTAGAGACGATGCAAGAAACCCTTGATTTAGCTCTCGCTCTCAACTGCGAGTTTGCTAATTTTTACTCCACAATGGCTTATCCGGGTTCCCAATTGTACGAGATGGCTCTCAAGGAAGGCTGGCAGTTGCCGGATACTTGGAGTGGCTATTCTCAACACTCTGTAGATACGTTGCCGTTACCTACTAAGTATTTGCCTGCTTCTGAGGTTTTGCGCTTCCGCGATCGGGCTTTCCAGGTTTATTTTAATAGTCCGAAGTATCTGGAGATGATTACTCAGAAGTTTGGTTCTGAAACAGCAGCACATATTCGGGAAATGGCTTCTCATCAATTAGAGAGAAAACTGTTAGTTGCGGTTTAGATGAGTTGCTAAGGAATGGAAATTAAATAACTTAAGTGACTTGCTTGTTACCAGGCAAAGCCTGGTAACGCATATCCGGAGGCTCTGCCTCCTTTCACGAACCAGCTTATAATAGAAAAGACTGTAGAAGCTGTTTAAGTTATTAAATTTTCGTTCCTAAATTACCTCATCTTCTTTGGGAGATGAGGTACTTCAATTGCTCTAGAATTTACTGAGGTAATAATTATCTAACACCATGACAAGTAAATTAATGCTAAAACTTGTATTCTCCTAGGCGAATTGTTCTCATGTAACGACAGATTTTAAGCTGTCTATATTTTCACTAATTATTGTTATGATATCTACTGAGTTTCCTAGTACCGATCGAACCTATGATTTCGCCGTGATTGGTGGCGGCATTGTGGGATTATCTACAGCAATGGCTTTAGGTCATCGTTATCCCGATGCCCGAATTTTAGTGATAGAAAAAGAGTCGAGTTGGGCTGCACACCAAACCGGAAATAATAGTGGTGTAATTCACTCGGGCATTTACTACAAACCTGGTAGTTTAAAAGCAAATTTGTGCCGGGATGGAAATCATTTGCTGATTGAATTTTGTCAAAAGCATGGGATTGACTATGAAATCTGCGGCAAGTTAATAGTAGCAACAAATTCGGAAGAATTGCCTCTGTTAGAAAACCTTTACCAGCGCGGCTTAGCTAATGGGTTGAAGGTTGAGAAAGTGAATGCTGAACAAGTTAAGGAAATTGAGCCTCATGTTAGTTGTATAGCAGCTATCCGGGTTCCCAGTACAGGAATTATTAACTACAGGCAAGTTTGTCAAAAGTATGCTGAATTAGTTGCTTCTCAGGGAGGTGAACTTCGCCTATCTACTAAAGTTATGAGAATTACCCCTACTTTGGAGGGTGTGGCGATCGCCACAAATCAAGGTTCTTTTCAGGCTAAGTTTATTGTTAATTGTGCTGGATTGTTTAGCGATCGCGTCGCCAAACTCGCTCATGTCGATCCTGAAGTTCAGATTGTACCTTTCCGAGGAGAGTATTATGAATTAGTCCCAGAAAAACGTTATCTAGTCAAGCAGTTAATTTATCCTGTACCCAATCCCAATTTTCCGTTTTTGGGGGTTCACTTTACCCGGATGATTGATGGGAGTATTCATGCAGGGCCCAATGCTGTCCTCAGTCTCAAGCGAGAAGGCTATCAGAAAACAGACATCAATCTGCGCGACTTGGTTGAAACTTTCACTTACCCTGGTTTCTGGAAACTAGCGGCCAAATATTGGAGTATGGGGATGGAGGAAATGGTGCGATCCTTTAGTAAAGCTGCTTTTGTCAGGAGTCTGCAAAAGTTGATTCCGGAAGTGCAAGCCGAAGATTTGGTTCCTACTCATGCAGGCGTTAGAGCCCAAGCCTTGACAAAGGAGGGTGGCTTAGTGGATGATTTTTTGTTAGTTAGAGGGGAGAAAGCAATTCATGTTTGTAATGCTCCTTCGCCTGCAGCCACTGCTTCTTTAGCGATTGGGGAGGCGATCGCCCAGCAAATCTCGCAAGGGTAGTAATTCTTACTCACAATCCGAGGAAGAATTAGTGCGCTAAAACTATGATTTAACTCAATCTTGGCAAGGAATACCCCAAACCTGTAGCTACAGCGTTAGCCTCAGTCAAAATAACAATTTTTAGCTTTTGTTTGCATAAGTGATTAAATTACCTAATCTTGTTTGTGAAAAGCGGGTTAATTCAATTAAATGAGTCTATTGATTAGACCCGCTTACTCTTTCCTGCTGTAACTGGTTAATGATTTTAATAACTTCATCGTAAATTGCTTTCCAATCACATTCATAGTTCCGCGTAAAACAGATAGATTGATCTCCTTCTACAATGTATTTCTTGAGAATGTTGATTGCTGACACACCATTTTCTCGGGGAGTTAAGCAAATCGAACCTTCCGGAAACCAGCCTGTATTTGAATGAAATACACCTGTTTTATTAGCGATAGTTGTGAAGATAGAACCAGCCCCTATCGGTGCTATAAATAAATCTATAGCATGAACCCAAGCTAAAGTTTCATGAATCAAGCATTCAACACCATTGTATGTATTGATATTTGAGGAGATATTATTTAATATTTTTTCCACGTTAGGTTTTTCTCTAGGATGTCCATCGAAAATTATTCCTAAATTTGGGTAATCTTTGTAGAGTTCATTTATAATGTTGGTAATTCCTTCTACTTCGGATAGCCATCTTCTATGATGACTGCGAAGTGTAATCCACAAAAGAGGGAAGTGTTTTTTCGATTCTTCTATTGTACGCAAAAAGCTGGGAGTCGATTTGAGTCGGGCATAGTCATGTAGCCTATTAGCCAATTTCTCTTGAATACAAGGAGAAGTTATATTAAATGCCATCCAATTATTTTTCAATATAGCCTTAAAAAGAGTATCTTTATCGTTTTCTTGTATAGGTACAAGAGTTTTGTTTATGTTATTGGATATTAATTCGGGGAAATAATCATTGATATCTATGAAACTATTATCGGCAACAGCAACTCCCTTTAATTGATGGTATTCACCACTCTCACATAAATCTTGAAGCCCTGAGAGGTCATTCCAAAAATAGTGACCTACGTTGTAAATGAAACCAGACAGACCAACTACTTCTTTGGGTTCATTGTTGGATACATAATACTTAAAGTCTTGCCAGTTAGCAACTATTTTACTTTTTAAATCATCTATACAAACTTTTAAGTTGACAGGATAGTTCCGGAATTTGACGGCTAATTGTCTTTGTGGTAAATAAATACCTAACTTAATTTGAGGATGGCAGCTAGCCATGATTAAGTAGAATATTTCGCTACCTACGAATCTATAAATAGCTATCTGACAACCAAAATGGATACCAGGCGAGCAAAGATAAAGTGATTGATTTGACCTAAGTATTCTACCAGATATAGGGCAAACAGAATAAATGTAACCTGTTCTTAAGATACTTTGCTGAAAATTAGCAAATCCTAATGAGGCAAGGTGAATTTCATGGTCATCACTAAAATTTTTAATATAAATTTCTTCCAGGATGAGATTGTCCTGTTCCATTAATTTAAAATTTGACTGCGCATAACCAAAAGATTCCAAAGCTTGAGTATCTGCTTCAGTTAATGAGTAGAGGTTGATAATTGTAGGATCGCTATTTTGAGTGAAATATGTATAAGCCGTCGGCCACTGAATTTCTGTTTTGCAATAAGGACTCATCTCATCCATTGGTCCGAATTGATTTAATCCCTTCCATATATACTCGCAAACTTCACCAGTGCTAGGCTGTCTCTGCGGCGTTCTATGAAAAAAAACTAAAGCCTCGTCTATCAAACCTTGCTCAGCCAATTTTATACTCAATTGATGGTAAGCACCCGCATGGCTGGGATTGCGGTTAAACACTCGATCGTAGCAAGCAATCACCTCATCAAGTAAACCTTTCTGAACTAAGAGTGTGGCTAAATTAGAGCCAGCATCTGCTTGTTCTGGTTGAATCTCTAAAGATTTTTGGTAGCATTTGAGCGATTCATCTAGGCGGTGTTGTTGGAGGAAAAGCATTCCCAAATTCAAGTATTCTGGTGCAGTTGGCTTCTGAAGCAGAATCTGGTGAAAAGCTACGATCGCCTCTTCTAGTTTCCCTTGCTGTGCTAGCTGTTCCCCCGCCCAGCGATAGGAGGCGATCGCTTTTTCTATCTCACCACATTGTGTCTGTGCTTCACCTAGTAGATAGTAAGCTCCTGCCAAATCTGGGGAAAGTTCAATCACACGCTGGTAAGCGACAATCGCCTCCTCCCACTTTTCTTCGCCAGCGAGAAGAGATCCCAACTCGTGATAAGCTTGACATAAGCTTGGGTTTAGAGCAACTGCTCGACGATAAGCCACGATCGCTTCCTCAATCTGTTCCTGTCTCACAAAAGCTTGGGCCAACTGCAACCAGGTTTCTGAGCGATCGGGTTGAACCTGCAAAAGATTCTGATAGGCTTCCAGGTTGTCGGGATTGAGTGCTATAGTGTGACGGTACAAGGCAATAGCCTCTGTTAAATCCGACTGAGTTCGTTGTTGCAGTGCATTTGCCAAGGCATGATGAACCCAATCAGCATCAGGATTAAGTTCACTTGCACGACGGTAAGCTGCGATCGCCTCATGGAGTTGACCGAGTTTTGCTAAGCTCTTAGCTAACCCCACGTAAGTCCCATAATGTTCGGGATTTAGTTCAACTCCTTTGCGGAATGCCTCGGTGGCTTCTTCCCACTTTTGCTGTTGAGCTAACGCATCTCCCAAGTGGTGATAACTCCACGAAAAATCCGGTTTGAGTTTTATTGCATGGCGGTAGGCGGTGACGGCTTCATCCAATCGACCCAATTTTGCTAAGGCTTCGCCCATGTGGTGATGTGCCCAGGAATCGCTGCTATTGAGTTCTAGTACCTGACGGTAAAAGGCGATCACTCCCTCGAAGTTTCCTTCTGTGAAGAGTTGCTGACCTTGATTAAGTTCTATTACGGTCGTTTCTGGGTTCATTGGGGAAATTGCTTGTACTGGTGTCTTTCTTAAGCACGATCGCTATAGTAGCCTATAATAATTAGGAATGGCGCAGCAAGTCGTCGGAATCTTTCTAAATTGCTGATTAACTTAGATCCCTTTGCTCCGAGGCGATCGCCCGCGTGCAAAAAGCCATGAGCCTTGACTCTGAAAATTTTCCGTGTTATGGCAATTTAATTAAGGTAAGGTATTGTTAAAAGCGGGTTCTGAGGAACTGTTACCTTCCGGCTCTGGAGTTAGTGGAAGCCGAGGTGTATTATGATTTGGGGGAATCCTTATCGAAAATGAACCGTCTTGAAGAAGCGATTTCCTTTGTTCGTCAAGCGTTGGCATATAATTAATTATTCACAATAACTAGTTGGAAAAAAAATATATCTGTAAATAGAGAGTATGAATAAAAAAACACTACAAACTATTAAAAATGATTTAGAAAGATCGCAAACTAGGCTCAACAAAATGAAAGAGGAACTAGGGCAATTGTCGCCTGCGCCCATGCAAAAAACGATCGACATCGATCGGGCTATAACAATATCTATCGCAGAAAATAATTCATCTAATCAATTACTGTTGTACAACAATGAATTTCCCGCACATAACCATAGAGATAGTGTGGGAGGGATGTGGGATGAAATAGGTAAATTACAGTTGAATTTTATGGTAGATAGGGGATTAAAACCTGATATGAAACTTATTGATATAGGATGTGGATGTTTGAGGGCTGGGGTTCACTTCATTAGTTATCTAAATGATGGTAACTACTATGGCATAGACATGAGTTCTGCTCTGATAAATGCTGGATATCAAAAAGAATTAGATGTGAGCGGCAGAAAAAAAACGCCTAAAAATAATTTTTTAGTTAATTCTCACTTTGAATCATATAGGTTCGGAGTAGAATTTGACTTCGCTGTAGCACAATCAGTGTTCACTCATCTTCCTCTTAATCAGATTCGACGGTGCTTATTTGAACTAGCTAAGTGTGTTAAAGAAGGAGGTCACTTTTATGCTACGTTTTTTGAGTGTTCGCCCGAGTTACTCTATACTTTTATAACACAGCAACCCGGAGAAATAATCACCTCTATGGATTCCGATCCATATCACTATCAATTACAAGACTTTTTATGGTGCATTGAAGGGCTGCCCTGGGAAATAAGTTATATAGGCGATTGGCAGCATCCAAGAGGTCAAAAAATGCTATGTTTTACTAAAATAATTGTCAGAGGAGATAGCAGATAGTAAAATAAGTTACACTTCAGGCCAACAAAATCTATTTAATGAATAGATAGCGCACGGATAAATTATTTTGTTTACAGCGGTTTTGCGACAAATCATAGTTTACTTAGGAGTACAAACCATGAAAAATAATAATATAGATCAATCATCTATCCTGATAATTGTAAGTATGCACCGTTCTGGAAGTTCCTTAACAGCTTCTTTACTGCAAAGTTCAGGCTTGCACATTGGTCGGAATTTAATGAAGGGCGATGAAAAAAATGTCAATGGTTATTATGAAAATATCGATTTTTATGACTTTCATAGAGCTGTTTTGTGTTCCCAAGGAGTCGATGAAAACGGCTGGACATTACAGGAGCAAATCGACGTAGAAGATCGTTTTATAGAAGAAGCGAAACAAATTATTGCTAAAGCTTCAGTTAGTGATATTTGGGGTTGGAAAGAACCGAGAACCACTCTTTTTTTAGACTTTTGGGCTAATTTGCTTCCCCAAGCCAACTTTTTGTTGATTTATCGATCGCCTTGGGAAGTTGTAGAATCCCTCTATCGGCAAAATCATGGCTTGTTTAAAAGTCAACCAGAGTTAGCAGTAAAACTATGGATGCACTACAATAAAAAAATTCTCACATTATACAATCACTCGTCTAACCGCTGCCTTTTGGTCAACACGAAAACCATCATTCAAAACCCCGCTGCATATGTAGATGCAATCAACCAAAAATTCAAGGTTCATTTAGGCGTACCGGATGAAAAAATCTATGACCCATCCTTATTCCGCAGTCAAGGATTAGATAGTTACAGACCGAGTTTAATAGAGTGTCACTTCCCCGAAGCTGTCAACTTGTACCAAGAGCTAGACGCCAGAGCGTGGTTTCCAGAGAATAACCCTGACTTATCCTGGCGGGAACTAATTAAACCATCTCCCTATAGAGTATGGGCTTTTCAAGATTGGGTGAATATCTGTAAGCTGGAAAAAGAAAATAAACAACAGTCCTCTCAATTAGAGCAATATCAAGGAAACGATCGTCAGCCCGGGACAAAATTAGACCAATTACAATCTCAGCTTGATGCCACAGAAGCTCTACTAGAGAAGTCCCAATCTCAGTTGCATCAGGCTGAAACAGTATTGGAGCAATTTCAGTTTCAGTTACATCAGACTCAAGAGGAATTAGAAGAATCACACGCAGAACTCTGTCAGACACAAGCGTTATTAAGCCACTTCCAGTCTCAGTTGCACCAGACAGAGATAGTATTGGAACAGTCCCAACCTCAATTACATCAGTCCCAGTCACAACAGAAAGCCACAGAGGCTTTACTCAGCCAGTCCCAGTCTCAACTTTCCGAAACAGAAATAGTATTGGAGGAGTTCCAGTCCCAATGGCGTCAGGCTCAAGCTGACTTAGGAGAGTCCCAGTCTCAACTTTGCGAAACCGAGCAACAATTACATCAGTCCCAGTCACAACTGCAAGCCACAGAGGCTTTACTCAGCCAGTCCCAGTCTCAACTTTCCGAAACAGAAATAGTATTGGAGCAGTCTCTGTCTCAACTTGATGCCGTTGAGCAAGAATTGGAGTGTTCCCAGTCTCAGATGCACGTGAGCGAACAAGCCTTGGAAAAGTTGCAATCTCAGTGGCATCAGGCTCAGGGAGAGTTACAGCAGTCCCAGTCTCAAATTGACCAGACTCAGGCCCAATTGCAGCAATCTCAGTCTCAGTTGCAGGAAACGGAAGGATTATTGCAGCACTTCCAGTCTCAGTTGCAGGAAACTGAAGGATTATTGCAGCAATCTCAGTCTCAGTTGCAGGAAACGGAAACTTCCATGCAACAGTCGTGTTCTCAGAGGAATCAAATAGAGCGAGAATTGAAACGGACGCAGCATCAATTTATCCAAGCTCAGCTTGAATTGCAAATGTATCAGGGAGAGTTACAGCAGTCCAAGTCTCAAATTGACCAGACTCAGGCTCAATTGCAGGAAACAGAGAGATTATTGCAGGAGTTGCACTCTCAGTTGCACGAAATGGAAACTTCCATGCAACAGTCGTGTTCTCAGAGGAATCAAATAGAGCGAGAATTGCAACTGTATCAGGATAAATTTGTCCAAGGTCAGGAGGAATTGCAATTGTATCAGGGTCAAAGAGATCGCGATCGATCCCAATTAGATCTCGCCGTGGTTGAGTTGCACCAAAGAGAACTACTATTGGAACAATATCAAGATCACGTGCATCAGTTACAGGCAGAGTTGCAGAACAAGATATCTCAACTCGACAGCAAGCAAGCACAGCTAGATGAGTCCCATTCTCAACTTCTGACGGTGCAGGCTCAGCTAGAAAGGTTGCAGTTCCAGCAAGCTATACCCACCCAGCTAAATGGAAACAGCAACAGCGAGTACGACATTTTAGTGTGGGATGCGTGGCGTGCTTACTGCAATGGCAATCTACCTAAGATGTGCCAATACCTCCAGCAATCTTTGAAGTGTTCGTCATTTTTACCGACGATGACAGTTATTGATTGGTTGGAGCGTTTTTCTAAACTATCAGCACAAAAAGGTCATCATTTTGATACTATGACCTTGACTAGCTCAGCAGAATGGCAGAAATTATTACGCCAGATAACTACTATTAAGGCTGTAGCTACTAAAGACTAAAAGACCCATAGTACATAGTTGTAGGAGGTTTAAGAGTGAGTAATTTATCTCTACCATCTAGTGTAGAATTAATATCTGTTCATATCCCAAAAACAGCAGGATCAACATTTGGAGGAGGCATATTACCCTATATTTATGGAGAAGAAAATATACTCTATGACTATGATGGTTTATCTGTAGAAAC
This sequence comes from Microcoleus sp. PH2017_34_RAT_O_A, assembly GCF_020737885.1. Classification (NCBI taxonomy): domain Bacteria; kingdom Bacillati; phylum Cyanobacteriota; class Cyanophyceae; order Oscillatoriales; family Microcoleaceae; genus Microcoleus; species Microcoleus sp. PH2017_34_RAT_O_A. Next base: position 52,169 of record NZ_JAEQDD010000007.1, read on the forward strand.
TCTTATAAAACAAGGGAAGTTGACAAATAAGATCAAAGCAATTCACGGTCACTTTCCAGCAGTCAAATATAAATATCTTTTTGATAAAGTGAAGCTAGTTGTTTGGTTGAGAAACCCAATTTTAATGTTGATATCTTGGTATTATTTTTGGAATTATAAGAGAGATGTATTCTACGACAAATCTCACAAATATGTGGTAGAAAATAGCATAAGTTTTAGAGATTATATTGAGATGGAATACAAGGAAAATAATATCAAGGCATATTTTTTAGAAGGTCTCGAATTAAAAAACTTTAATTTTGTAGGTTTACAAGAATTTTTCAGCGAAGATTTGTTAGAACTCACTAATCTTTTGGGCTGGAGAATGGTTGACATACCAATCTACAATATAAATAAATATCCAGACTATCAAAAACAAGTCATAAAAACATTGGGAGATATAAGTATAAGCAAAAGAATATTAGACATTAAAAAGGACGATATGGATATGTACAAACTAGCATTAAAGATGAGATATGAACGCCAAGGGCTATCAAACCACCTCCAGATGTATGAACAGATTCTGAAAAATTCTAGAGCGATTCTGGAAGGATACCAAGTAAGGAATTTGTAGATCGCAGCGGTTGATGTGTTGTTTTTGACTTTGACTTTGACTGAAATACATTTTTGTTGTAAGTTGTAATATTAATAACTAAGAGAGGGAGTCACAGCCATGAGCCAAACGTTAGTTAAAATCCTAGAGACAGTCAGATTAGAAGGAGAGGATTCGGAAGCATTATGGGCGTTTAATATAGATAACCCAAACGAATCATACACGACAGAGAAGTATGAAGTTATTTGCTCAGGCTGGGTATTGGGGAAAAAGTCTGAGGTAGTAGCAGTAGAAATTATTAGCGACAGCCTGAAAGTTGCAAAAACTCTGGTCAATCAGCCACGCCCTGATGTAGGAGAGGTATACCCGAAAGTCTCTAAGGCGGGAATTTGTGGATTTTATGTTGCAGTAGAATTGGGTGAGATGCTGCCAGAAGGTGAGTTGCGCCTAGATGCCATTTTCTCAGATAAAAGTCGCTTGGCGATCGCTGCCATAAAATTTCAGAAAAAACTTCCCTTCCTAGAGCAGGTAGAGGTAGATTTGCAGCGCTCCCGGCTGAAGTTACAGCAGGCTCAGCAAGAACTAGAAAGGGCTCGCCACAAGTTTGTCAAAACTGAAGCAAGTGCTCCATCTAAAAGTGCTGACATTTCTCTGTTCCAATATGCTCATAAGTTGAGCGATCGAGAATGGTTTGAAGTCCTGGTTAAAAGCATTGACAATCCGGTGATTAACGGTATAGAAATGCCGACTTTTCCACCGGATGAAATGCAAAAGAATTATGTGGGTTCGTCAGGGGAGAGCGCTCTTAAAGAAGCTTTTAAGTTTTATTCTGAAGTTAAGCACTACGCTGTCAACTTGGGGCGATCGCTAACGCCAGAGAGCCGTATTCTCGATTTTGGTTGCGGTTGGGGGCGCTACATTCGATTCTTCCTAAAGGATGTTGTACCTGAAAACCTCTATGGCATAGATGTCGATCCAGAAATGGTTGACATCTGCCAGAAAACAGTGCGGTACGGAAAGTATAGCACTGTCAAGCCCCAACCTCCTGCGGGATTTGCTGACAACACTTTTGACGTTATTTATGCTTACTCAGTCTTCTCTCATTTATCAGAAACAGTGCATATCAAATGGGTGGAAGAGTTCTCAAAAATACTCAAGCCAGGAGGCATCCTTGTCGCTACAACTCAGTCCCGCAACTTCATCGAATTTTGCCGTTCGTTGAGGGGTCAAACTCATAGCTTTGGCTGGTATAATGCACTGGCAAATTCATTTATAGATACAGAAGCAACTTTAACTGATTATGACGAGGGCAAGTTTCTCTATAGCCCCACAGGTGGAGGAAGTACAAGAGATGCCTCTTTTTATGGAGAGGCAATAATTTCTCCAGCTTATGTCAATCGGGAGTGGACTAAATATTTGAATTTCCACGATTTTGTAGATGATCCGCAGCGGTGCAACCAAGCAATAATTTTCATGCAGAAAGGTCTGTAAATAACAGGGGCTTTTTTAGGAAAAGAAGCCCCCTATTATTAGAGCAGTTTATATTTTCCGACTAATCAAAACTTCGATAAGTTCTGCTCGGATTCCCAGGAATGAATTGTCAATATAAACAATTGTAGTATAGAGTCCGCTATATTTCAGGATAAAATCACAGATATCATACCCCCAATACATTGTCACCAGTGACCCTTGGCTATCTACAGGGTTGCCGTGATAGTCATGATTTCCTAAAATGATGACTTTTCCGTCTCGATCTTTTTTAGCGTTAATTATAGAAGCTTGCTCCTTGTTAACTAGAGGGACTGTGAATATATGCGCCCCTCCTTTTTTTAAGGTTCTGGCTATTTCTGAAAACGCCAGACCTGGATTGAAAATGTGTTCCATGACATCTTGTGTAACAACTAAATCAAAACTCTCATCATGAAAAGTCTGATTTTCTAAATCTTCATTTCTCCATCCTAGGGAGTGGATCTGACCGAAAGGAAAGTTTGAGAAATACTGTGTACCGATGTAATTTTTGCAGTTGTTTTTTAGTTTTAAACTGGCTCCTCTACTAGCAGGTGAAGACTCATGTATATTTAATTTTTTCCAATGAGGATAATATTTTTCAATGCAATACATTAAAGCTCTCTCTCTTGGAATAGAACCGCAATTATTACAAAGATAGTGGTCTCTCAGCCAATCATTCTCAGAAAAGAATGTAACATGGCTATCGCATACAACGCAGTGTCCTTGATTGCTAATAACATAGGGCATTTTTAAGAGTCCAGCTAGCGGGGATAAATTTTACTTGTACTTGACTAACACTCGATCGCACGTTGCTTTGTATTATCAATTCGCTCTCAAGATTTTAAGGCTGTGAATTGCCTTATATAAAAGCCTTTAAATGAGGCTGCAAGTCCATGAACAACTCAAAAAAACCAGACCAATTCAATGGAGAAGGAGCAATGGGATTTGGTGTCCAGTCATGTTTTACTTTTGAAAAAAAATTGTTTAGCAAGTTAGCTAATTCCTCCTGACTGATCGTCGGCCCAAAAGACTCGAAAGTATTTTTGCCATGAAAGCGATAGTAATAGAGGTCTTGTTCTAAATAAAATGGTTCAGTATGCACTAGAGATCGCAATATAAAATCCCAATCATGGCAATAGGGATGAGTGCCAAACTCACCTACACGGCTAAACAGCGATCGCGTGAAAGCAAAATTTCCTGTAGAAATAGCTACATTAGCCGACAATAGAGCAAATCCTACCGAAGGGAATTGATTGCTTTTAATATTTCTTTGTAATCGAGAGTAAACTCCTGCCGTTGGGTGAGATTCAGTAACAATATTATCGCTATCATCTACATATTGCACCCTGCTAAATACAAATTCATGACCGCTTTGCTGAATTTTATTTACTATGAGCTTGAGGCGGTGGGTGTGGTACATATCGTCGGAATTCAAGATAGCTATAATATCTCCCTTAGCTTGGCTAATGCCATAATTGATAGCAGCGTGAGCTCCCTGATTTTTCGCAAAGCAGTGAAATTGAGTTGGAAAAGGAAATCTTGACTGCCAATTTTCTCTTTGAATTAACCGCTCTATTTCTATAGCTGACCCGTCTGGAGAGCAGTCATCGACAATGACGACTTCAATATTCTTGTAAGTCTGATCTGCTAACGACTCCAAGGCTCTCTCAATATACTTTTCGTGCTTGTAGCAGGGGATGACAACAGAAACTAACGAACTTTCATCCATCTCATTTACTCCTCAGATTTCTACCTTGACTTTCTACCGAACTAAAAATTGGCTCCTCACCACAGGCTTTAGATGCAAGGATTATCGGTCCGTCTTTGCTTAATGACTTTAGCCATATCTTCTATCAACTGCTCTTTAGCTTCTATCTTCTTTTCCAGCTCATCCAGCAAGCCTCCTTCGGAGACGTTCATATTTTCATCATAAACAATTCTTAGGAGATTAATTATTGTTTGCACGACATCAACCAAGGAATTGGCACCAACCTTTAGCTCCAGCAACATCCCCTGTTTTTGCAAAATATTCAAAGCCGATTCTAATCGCAATTCAGCTAGCGGAAGATAAGTCTCATCTTTCAAAAGCGTTCGGAGCTTTAAATCAACTTCTGATGACAACTGCACTGCTTGTAAATTCAAAGAAAAGCCCGATAGCTGGGCACCAGGGACAGGATGGACTGTGGCCACATCTGCCCGCTCAATATCAACAGAAGTTTGCGAAAGCAACCTCCCCTGACACATAACCTCCACAGCCACAGCAGGAGATTTTTTCGCTACAACCCAGCCTTTGATCGTAAGATCGTCATCATTGAAGGTATCTCGTGATGGTGATTCTAAATGCCACCACAAATCTGATTCGTTGTGGCAGTCAGAGACTTCAGAAACCACCACTGATTCCTGCAAAGATTGGCACATAGTTTCCAATGAACGATTTTTGCCACTCATTCTCCTCTCTAACTCATCCAATAGTTGATGGATGCAATCAATGCTTTTGCCAGGAAGATGCCGCAGCAACTCAAGAGTTGTTCTCCAGTTGTGTGTATCGTGGAGAGCTTTATAAGTGGCACTAAGATAGCCATGTCCATACTTTTGATCCGGCTCTAAGTGAGCGCCCTCAGCCCATTCATTCCAGGCATTTATAAAAACTAATTTTTCATCTCCTGAGTACCTTTGCTTGACCTTTTCTATAGCGCCCCGCAGCCAAATTTCATAAGCATCTGGGTTTGAATCAAGGAATGCATGAGACGTTTTTTTTCTCCTAGCAGTATTATCCCACGAAGTCATAACTGCTGGAAATAGTTTATAGGGTGGCAAATTATGAGATGTGGCGTTAATAGCGGTATATTTGTAGTCATAAAATCTGCCTGAAAAATCTGGTACTGTTGTTAGCGGTGGTGCGACTTCCCTTGTGGGAATTGCGTGTGGCGGAAACTGCACCCCGGAATCAAAGCCTAGTGTAGCGGGGTCTACAACATGATTACCAAAAGTCCCAGCTAGGCTGAGGTGGACTTCTCCCACGCCTCGTCGCCTAAAAACTTTTCTCCATTCTTCGGTGGTGCGGAGGGGGTTGGGCAGAAGGTCGCTACGGTAAATTACTAATAATGGCGCTCCATTGATGCGAATGTAACGCTCATCTAACAAGATGTGAACGATACTTTCAGCAAAAGCTTGATTGTTTTCTAGGGAATGCTCTTGAGCAATTAAAATTTCATGCTCTGCTCCGTCCCACCGCCGCGTCCAGTTTTCATTTGCCCAACAGATACAGAAGGGAAAATCAGGCTTTTTTGTTCGTAAAACTTCATCTATGGGATGGTGCAGCAGACGCTTGCCTGCGAACCAATAATAATAATAGCAAAAGCCATAAATTCCATACTTTTTAGCTAGCGTTGCCTGGGCTTCTCTAACTTCTGGCAGGCGTAAATCGTAAAACCCCAAGTCCGCAGGAAGGTGCGGTTGATAATGCCCTTCAAATAAAGGTTGAGCTTGGGCAACATTCGTCCACTCTGTAAAGCCTTTACCCCACCATAAATCATTTTCAGGAATGGGATGAAATTGTGGCAAATAATACGCTATCAAACGTACATCTGTTGCCAATGATTTAGGTTCATTAACCAATGTTGAAGATGTAGCATTGTTGTTAATTCGCTCTTTTATTGTAAGAGGACTCAACACATCTAGTGATAGTCGGCCCTTGGTTAGCTCTCTCGTTGCCATCACCTGCCCTAATGCCAGCCAATGATCGTCAGTGTTGTCTATTTTAATATGGAGTGCTAATTTGTAAAATGCGATCGCGCCCTCATAGTGATTTTCTTTGGCTACAGCATCGCCTAACTGTTGGTAAAACACATCCGACTGAGGGTTATGCTCGATTGCCCGACGGTACGTGATAACGGCTTCATCCCACTTTTTGAGTGAGACTAAAGCGGCTCCTAACTTCGGGTAAATTTCAACCGACTGAGAGTTAATTGCCAGGGCGCGATGGTACATGACAACGGCTTCATCCCAATTTTTGATTGAGGTGAGAGCATCCCCTAAATGATGAATTACTACATCCGCATTAGGCGAAATTTCCAAAGCTTTCCCATACGCTGCAATCGCCTCATCGAACCGCCCAAGCTGATATAGAGCAAATCCCAAATGATCCTGAGCCTCCAGCGACTTAGATTCCATCTTAACAGACTTGCGGTAACTGCTCACAGCTTGCTTCCACTTTTGCTGTGCGGCTAGTGCATCCCCTAAATGTTGGTATACTATAGGCGAGTCAGGGAATAGCTCAATCGCTTTCCGGTAACATTCGATCGCCTCATCCCACCGCTGCACGCTTGACCAAGTATGCCCCAAATAGTGGTGAACGATCGCCGAACCCGGTTCCAACTCAGCCGCCTGCGAGTAAGAGGCAATCGCCTCCTCCCACTTACCTTGTGCCGATAAAGCCGTTCCCAATTTATAGTAAGGCAAATAAAAATCAGGCTGCAATTGAATCGTCTTCTGGTAATAACCCACTGCCTCAGCTAATTCATTTTTGCCTTGCAAAGCCTCTGCCAATTTCAGATACAATTCTGCTTCACCCGGATTAAGCTCGATCGCCCTTTGCAAGCACTCAATGCCTTCATCAACCCGTCCCTGCCTTGCCAAAGGCTCCCATAAATTTTGGTAAGGAAAAGCCGATTTCGAGTCAAGAGCGATCGCTTTTCGCAAACAACTTATAGACTCATCAAGTTGACCTTGCAAGCACAAAGCCTTCCCCAAACTATTATAAAAATCGTAAAAATCTGGATATAGTTCCACAGCTATGCGGTACGCTGTAACCGCTCCATCGAGATTGCCCTGCTGTTCCAAAACCTCTCCTAAATTGTGCCAAGACCAAGCATAATTCTGGTTGAGTTCGCAGGCCCTGCGGTAACTTTTCTCAGCAGCCTCCCAGTGCCCCAACTTAGCTAAAACTTCACCTAAATTGTGGTGATACCAGGAAAAATCAGGGTTGAGCTCTGTACAGCGCAGGTAGGCGGCTGCGGCTTCCTGTAATTGATCCGACTGTTTAAATATGTTGCCCTGGTTAAAATAACTAGAAGCAGTTTCTTCGTGAACTTGTAATGAGTTATTCATATGTTTTGTACAGGAGATTTATTTTTTTATCTGGGTCTAGCAATACTTCGGACAGTTTTTTAACGGCCGTGTAAGCCGAGAGCGAGTAAGCCCTGCCATTTTTTACGCATTTTCTGAAACTCAGGGCTGAACTCAAACATTGAAAAAACAGTCCAGCATATAGCCAGCAAGGGTTTCGGAGACTCGACTAGATCTGAAACTGTCCGAAGTATTGTCTAGCAGGGTTGATAAGTGCCTTGTCTCTGATATCTTGCACGCCAGTCAATCAAGGACTCTCGCGCCGATTGGGATATGGTTTATTTAACCTGTCTGCACCCTTTGAAGCTCTTGGTAAACCAGCCCCTAAAGGTTTTTGACATTGGTGGGTGCAAGATGTGAGTTGTATCCATCTTCTATCTAAGTCACAATCATTTATTTATTTCTAACTCCCCACCATCCAGGGCTGCTTCTCTTTGCACCGCTCTTACAAGGCGGGATATTGTTCAGATTCCCCCGACAATCTGGGGGATACGAGGGATCTGGATCTATACTTGGATACAAACCAGAGATAGAGAAACCTTTAGGCTTAACTTGACACCCTAGACTAATTAGATGTTCCTAAGGACTTCCCCGCCAACGATCGCCCTCCAATCTACGGCTGTCTTAACAAGCTCTAGTTAAATGAGGGCTGTAGTCAGGGTCATTGTCAATAAACTTTGGTTACCTGCTTTCCATTAGCTTCTATTCCTTCCTCAGCGGCTTTTTCTTTTCATGTGAATCCTAGTAACCCGGCTTTTAGATTCGTTGTGGTATAAAACTCTAGCCTTTCTCAGGTTTCTTGAGGTACGCTCAAACCCTGTAATATCCAGCTTTACAGGTTAAAATTTGTCCGCGAACCTTTTTGAGAAAAACTATACATGAGGCTGGTAAATTTCTGGCTACCCTTTCTCTAGCATTTTTAAACACAAATCCACATCATTGTACGCAACTGTTACTTCTTCGTCAAACCCTCTTCGTCCAATCCTCCAAGCCATTATCTTACCTAAGTTTTGGTAGCGCCCTGCAAAGCTTACAGGGGCGTCAAAAAATTGTCCGAACTGTAATATAGGCGATCGCGCCTCCCTCATGCAACGCATCAATGATATGCTAGACTGGAAGATCATCACTAACAACGGCTCTTATGTGCAAGAATTAGAACAGCGAATTGGTAGCCTGCTGGGGGTCAAGCACTGCGTCCCCACCTGTAACGAGAGTGTGGCGCTGGAACTTGCTATCAAAGCAGTGGGTCTAAGCAGTGGGTGTAACTGGTCAGGCGATCGTGCATTCCTTCACCTTCATCCCAACTGCTGATGCCTTACAATAACAAGAGATAGCCCCCGTTTTTTTGCGATGTAGACCCTCGAACCAACACCATCAACCCTTGAATCGAGGAAATGATTGCGTCACGCACCAGTGGTAGTATAGGAATTTACCTATGCGGACAGCTTTCTGATGTATAAGTCTTAACCGAGAGTGCGAGGTATTGTTGGAACAATCCCAGTCTCAACTGCATCAAACAGAGGTATTGTGGTAAGAATCCCAGTCTCAAGTGCATCAAACACAGGCAGAATAGGATCGATCGGGCTTCAGTGACGCTATAACGAGCAATATAAATGGACAGGGGTCGATACATTACCAACTCTTAATTGGGGATGCTTGGTACCGTTATCAAAATGGCGAGTTAACTAAAAATGGGCGATCGTTTACATGAATCATTGAAACATACACCTTTTTCCCGCACGGAAACAATTTTGAATTCGTTAGATAGTTTTACTAACTTGTCCTCAAAGACAGGTTCCCGGATCTATACCCAGTCGCTGACAAACTCAGCAGAGCGGAAACAGTTGATGCGGCAGGTAGTTGCAGCCAAGCTCCGGGAGATAGAGGATTATTAGTGGAACCAGCGTAAAGAAAGATCGGATGCCAATCGGGCATCTGTTGTGGAAGTAAGGGCCAAGGTAAACCTTACAACATTTGTTCGCAGAAGACGGCTGATCAAATAGCTAACTGAAAAGAAAATAAAAATGAGCAAAGCAACTGAAATAGTAAAAACCTTGGGCAGCGTTGATTTAGAAGTTATAGAGAATAATGAAGTATTTTGCATATATGGGTGGATGGTTTCACTGAACATCGGTTCTGTCGATGCCTTCCAAGTTTCTATTGCAGGGAAAGATTGGACAGACTTTGAATTGGCGCACAGCATCCCTAGCCCTGATGTTTTGAAGGTCTACCCAGATATAGAGGGCGCACAGAATGCTCGATTTTGCCTTAAGATCCCTTTAGCTCAACAAGTTCGAGACTCCCTGATCGTCCTAACTCCATTGTTCAAAGGGCATAAAGGTAATGTGCTGATGACTGTTGCAGAGCCTTCTCTATCTATTCCCAGCGATGAATACATGAGCATTGTTGGGGGAGGAGCTCCTTGGCAATTTGAATTCGTTGCTTTTCTCCAAAGATTAGGTCTTACCCCCACAGATCGAGTCCTTGATGTTGGATGTGGAGTAGGTCGCCTAGCCTATAATTTGGCCTACTACTTAAAGCCTCCAGGTCGCTATGACGGATTCGATATTATTGGTAAATTAATTGATTGGGCCCAGCAAGCTATTACTCCTCGCTTCCCCCACTTCCAATTCCGACGAGTAGATATTTACAATCAATTCTATAATCCCGAAGGAAAGGTAGAAGCTGTAAACTTTACCTTCCCTTACCCGGATGAAACTTTTGATTTTATTGCTCTTAATTCTGTATTCACGCACATACAGGCAGATGAAACACGCCATTATCTAGAAGAGATCGGGCGAGTATTAAAACCTGGGGGTCGCTGTCTCTGTACCTGGTTCTTGCTTAACGAAAAATCAGAATATTTGATTGAAGAAGGCAAAAGTGTTCATCAAATGATTTATGAATTAGATGAGTGTTTCACTAGCAACCCAGAGGCTCCTGAGGGGGCGATTGGTTTTAAGGAAAAGCTATTATTTGAGTGGATAGGCGAACGCGAGTTAACGGTTGCCGACAAATTTTACGGTGTGTGGTGCGGTCGCACTCCATTGTATGGAGAAACGTCATACTTTCAAGATATGCTGCTTTTACAAAAAAACAAACAGTCAAGCTTAGGAGTCCCAACTCAGGCACAGCCACAGCAATCCCACACTCACCACCAAAACAAAACCCTCAAATCACAGCAACCACTGCCAACATTAGGTAGACTGGATGTAGCGGTTATAGAAAATCAAGTATTGCATTTACAGGGATGGGTCGCCTCATTTGAATCGAAGTCTGTAGATGGGTTCAAGGTTTCCATAGCAGGCAGGGAAGTAAGCGATTTTCAACTGACAGCAGGCATCCCCAGCCCAGACGTTAAGGATATTTACCCAAAATTAGAAAGCGCTGAAAACGCTAGATTCACTATTTTAGTGCCTTGGACTTCCCAACAGCAGACACTTGTCCCGGACTCGCTAGTTATTTTAACTCCTTTGTTTAAAGGTGATCAAGGTACGCCAATCTCAAATAACCTATATTTTATTTCTCACCCACAAACAGAATCAAAAGAGGTAATAAATAACCTCCCAAAAATAGAACAGTCACAGCCTGAATTGAACCAAATTCATCAAGGAAGAGCGAGTTCGCTCTCCCTAGTGCAAAAAATTAAAGCCGACTTGGAGCGATCGCGCTCTTATTTGCAAGAGGTTCAGGCAAACCTAAATAGCTCGCCGCCTCACTTCCCTCAAGTACAGCCCCAGGAACTTCCGATACCTATTGAAAACAAGCGACCTCGTAGAAAAACTCAAAATATTGAATTCTACAAAAGCTTGTTGGGGCTATCTGAAGTTAACTGTGACAAGTTTTGGCAAATTATAGACCCAGCAATTCAAGCACAACCACTTCAACTTCAAACCAAAAATCCTAAAATTAGCATCCTTACGCCCACATGGAATTCCTCTCTCGATTGGTTCGTTGAAACTGCCTTGAGCGTACTCGCTCAATCCATATCAGACTGGGAATGGTGCCTCGTTGATGATGGTTCTCAAACTGAACAAATTCGCACTGTACTTGCAGGTTTAGCTCAGAAAGATCCAAGAATTAAGGTATCCTTTCAAGAGTCGGGCGGCATTAGCTCAGCTACCAATAAAGCTCTGGCGATGGCAAGCGGAGACTATGTGTGCTTTTTAGACCACGACGACACATTAGCCCCGACAGCTTTGCAGGAAAGCTTAGACAAGCTCTCTGAAGGTTTTGATGTTGTTTATTCTGACGAAGATAAGATTGATTTTTCAGGCCTTAACTATGTAGAATCATTCTTTAAACCAGACTGGTCTCTAGAATATTTTCGAGGTGTGATGTATGTGGGACATCTCTTATGTGTCCGCCGAGATTTAGCCTTAACCGTCGGAGGATTGAAAAGTGAGTTTGACGGTGTTCAGGATTACGAACTATTATTGCGAATCTCAGAATTTACCAACAAAATTGCCCACGTTCCCCAGATTCTTTACCACTGGCGGAAGATTAGCGGAAGTGTTGCAGCAGACATTAATGCTAAACCGCGAATTGAGCAACTACAACAAGCTGCGGTTAATGCCCATTTGCAGCGGTTGGGTTTACCTGCAAAAGCCGAGCCTGGGATAGGCGGACACAGAGTGAATATCAACCCATTGCCGAGAAATCAAAATCCTCCGATCAGCATTATTATTCCAGTTAAATATACTGATAACTATCTCGAAAAATGCTTGAAAAGCATATCATCTTTGTCTGATTATCCCAATTATGAACTTATAATTGTTGAGGAGAAAACGACCAACTCTCAAGCCTTGCAGCCAAACAATCAGCTTTCTATCAAACACTTGAAGCTAGAATCTCCATTCAATTACTCTACTGCTAATAACTTAGGTGCAAAATCTGCACGAGGAGAATACCTAGTTTTTATCAATAATTCTACTGAAGTAGTAACAGAAGATTGGCTTCGACATCTTCTTTACTATGCCGAACAGCCAGACGTAGGTGCTGTTGGAGCATTGCTACTTTTCCCAGATCAAACTGTACAACACGCTGGAATAGTTTTGGGAGGAAAAAGTACAGTCAATTATCTAATGAGAGGTTTTTCTGCTAACTCGGATGGATATGCCGGTTCTCTAGTATGTGCTAGAGAGGTATCTGCGGTAGCCGATTCGTGTATGATGGTTAAAAAAAGTGATTTTGACAGACTTGGAGGTTTCAACGAGCATTTTTTCACTAGCTATCAAGATATCAATTTGTGTCTGCGACTGAGAAACGAGGGTAAGCGGATTATCTTTACCCCGCGTGCAGTTTTAATTACTCGCGAGTTTCGAAGGCAGCAAGGGTATAATGAGTCAATAGATCGAATGCTGCTGCTTGAGCAGTCGCAAATCGAAATAGAGCAAGGAGATCCCTATTTTAATGCTAACTTTGATCTTGAACTTAACGACTACACTATTCTGGGATAGCGATGAAAAATATTTTATTTGTCCTCTACAATGACTTCCATTCTCAAAGTGCTATTCACGTCCATCACTTTGCTAACAACCTCATTACTCAGGGGTTGGATTGTGTAGTTTGTGTCCCTCGGGATAGAGTTACTGTATCTTTGATGGGAAAAACTTTATATAAAGTCACAGAATTTTGTGAAATTTCCCACTTGAATGATTTTTTTGTCAATGGGTGTGGGCCTGATATTGTCCATGCTTGGACACCACGAGAAGTAAATAGAATTTACTGCGACCAACTGAGGAAAATTTATGATTTCAAATTGATAATTCACTTAGAAGATAATGAAGAGTATATCCTCGAAAAAGATTTGAAAAAGCCTTTTAAAAGGCTACTCGATTCTGTTGATTATCTTGATATTCCAGAACGCCTTTCGCATCCGACGAGATATCGCGAGTTAATCGATGGTTCGGACGGTGTAACTGTTATTATAGAAAAATTAAAAGAATTTGTGCCAGACCACATCCCTAGTATTACTCTTTGGCCTGGTGTAGATACTAAACATTTTTTTATTAGAAGACGAAATTCTCAACTAGCTGAAAGATTGGGTGTGCCTAAAGATAGTGTGGTTTTTTGCTATACAGGCAACGTTCATGCAGGCAATATCAATGAAGTGAGGAGTATCTATTTAGCCGTTGCCTTGATGAATCGCGAGGGAATATCCTCTGTATTAATTCGGACTGGGATGAACACTTGTGAATTTTTAGGTGCAGACGATCAATGGTTAAAAAACCATTCTATTGAACTTGGGTATATAGATTACAACACAATGCCGGATATTCTGGCTTTAGCTGATGTATTAGTTCAGCCTGGTAGACCTGATAAATTTAACGATTATCGCTTCCCGTCTAAGCTACCTGAATTTCTCGCTATGGGCAAGCCAGTAATTATGCCATCGACAAATATTGCTTGTGTGATGGAGCATCAGAAAGATGCTTGGGTATTGCCTGTTGCTGATGCGATACATATTGTTGATGCTGTGAAAGTGCTATTGAATGATACTGAGTTGTACGGTAAGTTAAGTCAGGGGGCTGTTAATTTTGCTAGAACTCATCTAAATTGGCAACAAAATACCAAAGTTCTTAAATCATTTTATGAAGATATTTGGAGCAAGAAAGCTATTGAATCGAAAAACAATATAGAATCCGAGTCTTTACCCCCTCAAAAGTCTGTTTTATTTCAGGTTGAAGTCCCTAATATTCAACTAATTAATCAGCCTCATATTCAGGAAGAATTAGAACAAACTAAGATTCAATTGCAACAGGTTCAAAGAGAGTTAGAAGAAATTAAGGCTCAACTCGATCAAACTCAGGCAGAATTAAAGCAGACTCAAACTGAACTGGACATCTCTGCTACGGAACAACAACAATCCTTAACTCAACCCGTACGTTTTTTGGATGAATTATCGAAGCAGTTACTTATCAATAGGTATGTTAAACCGAGGACGTCTGAGACCATGGGTTATGCTACGGTAAGAGACTTTTGTGATAGTGCAGATTATCTCGCTCAAATGTGTAAATTTGATGGGGACTTAAAAAATGTGCAAAGGCCTTGGATAATTAAGACTATTATAAGTCAAGTTCCTCTGGGAGGAAAACTCTTGGAGATAGGAGGTGGAATCCCTTCTGTCGCTGGGTTCTTAACTGAGTTGGGGTATGAGGTAACAATAGTTGACCCTTACCAGGGGGACGGCAATGGGCCTATGGAATACGAGAAATATATCCAGCAATATCCCCATGTGAATATCATTAAAGCTTTTTTTGAACCTAATTTGCAAGGCGTAAATCCAGCTTCTTTTGACTGTATTTTTTCAGTTTCGGTGTTGGAACATATTTTTGAAGAGGCACTTGAGAATGTTTTTAAGGGGATAAGTAAGTTTTTGCGTCCTAGAGGTAAATCAATTCATTGTGTAGATCACGTGCTTCAAGGTGCTGGCGCTCAGGAGCATGACGAGAACTTAAAGGTAATTCTTTTTAATCAGTTAAAATTACAAAAATTGGCTTATGGGATTAGTGATTTTGAGGGTGACTATTATAAGATGATGAACGATCTCAATGATGATTTGGAAACCTATTACCTTTCTGCTGAGGGTCATAATATGTGGCGTGGAGGGATACCTTATGATGTTTTTCCTTTTAGGAAAGTAGTTTCTATAGAGACTTGTGTATTTATGAGCTAATTGTTGCGAGTGAATGTCTGAGGAGGTTAAAGATGAGTAGCTTCTTAAGATTATTTACTTGTTTAACTGTTCAATAATATTTACTGTTTCAGTATAAATCCCTTTCCAATGAATATGGTAGTTCCGAGTATTAGGATTACTATATTCTGAATCAATAGAATCAACAATAGTATCCCGCGAGACAGGAACTATTGATAGACTATTTTCTCTCGGATTAAGGCAGAAAGGTTCTAATCGAGACCCGTCCTTGTGTGTGTGTAGGACACCAGTTTTGTTGGCAATTTGACAGGGAAATATTAAGCCTGCACCGTAGGGAGCTATAAACATATCCATAGCATGAGACCAGACGATTGTTTCATAAACAGCACAGTTGAGAGCGTTATATGTTTTGATAGTAGGAGGAATTAGAGCTTGTATTTTTTCCAAATTAGCTTTTTCGCTAGGTACTCCATCAAAAATTATACCCAAATCAGGATAATCCTGAGATAGAGCTTTAATGATATTGGCAATTCCTTCAACCTGAGACAGCCACCCTCTGGTATGGCTGCGAAGTGTAATCCAAATAAGCGGAAAATGCTTCTTAGATTCTCCTACTTTTTGTAAAAAACTCGGTTCGCATTTTGTGAAAGAACGATGATATAGCCGATTGGCAGATTTTTCTGTGACCAACAAAGAACTCACATTTATTAAAAATAGATTATTCGACAAACACATACTAAATACCATAGATGGTGTTTGATAATCGTTGGTAAAAAATGTTTCTGGTTTCGGGTTATTCTGTGCATCAATTTCTGGAAAAATATCACGAATATCTAAATAATTCCATGCCCCAAACATCAAGGCATCAATGTTACTTAATTTTTGGCTATCGTGTAATTCTTGAAATGCTGAAACTTGATTCCAAAAATAGTGTCCTATATTGCCAACGTTACCTACATTAGTAGCTAATTTCTTTGGCGCTTCATTGACTATGTAATCTTTCATTTCTAGCAAAGAAGTACAAGTATAAAACTTTAAAGCATTTACAATATTTTCTATTTCTTCCTTTTGCCATGCAATCATCGTACTATTGCTATCGTCGCAAAAACTAATGATAGTCTCTCGTCCAGGAATATAAATTCCAATTTTAAATGAATGCCAACAGCCCACTATTAAATAAAAGACTTCACTACCTACAAACCTATAACAGATTTCGTAGTAAGGATAAATATATAAGGATTGATTTGATTTCAGACTGTGCCCCGTGAAAGGGCAAACAGAATCGATATAGCCAGTGTCAAAAATTCTTTGTTGGAAAGCTGGCATGGTAAATTCTGCGGGAGGCATATCAGGAGAATAGTTGAAAATCTTAGGATAGACCTCTTTCCAAGCCATGTTATCTTGTTCGATTAATTCCAAATTCCCCAGAGAAAAACCAGCATCATCCAAAAAAATCCTGTCTTCTTCACTCAATGAATATAGCTTGATAAATTTGTATCTACTGGTTTTCTTGAAGTGTTCTTCTGCTCCAAGAGAGTTAATCTCACAACCTTTTTGATAAGATAACATCGCTTCAGCCCATTGCTCCTGTTGTGATAATAGCCATGCTAAACTCCAGTATGCTGCTACATAATCTGGTTTTATTTGTAATGCTTCCTGGTAAGCAATCCTAGCTTCATTGACTCTGCCGGAGAGTGTGAGAAGCATTCCTATATAAAAGTAAGGTTCTGGATTTTCACACTGAAGCCGAACTGCCTGCTGATACGCAGCATAAACAAGCTCAAGATCACTTTTGTTTGCGATAGATTCCTTCAATATTTGATGGAACCAAAATAAATCTGGTTTGAGTTGAATGGCTCGTTGGTAAAAGGCTACAGATTCATCATGCTGCTGAACTAACGCTAAAACAGTGCCTAAATAGTAGTGAACTTCAGCCGAAGTGGGATTGAGCTCAACGGCTAGGCGAAAATCAACTAATGCTTCCTCCCATCTCGGTAGCGATTTTAGAACTACAGCTAAATGGCTGTGAACTGATTCTGCTTCTGGGTTAATAGCCAAAGCTCGACAGAGATTAGCTAGAGCTTCATCCCACTTTTGCAGGACAATCAATGCAAGACCTAGTTGATGGTATGACCAAAATAAATCTCTGTCAATTTCAATCGCGTGACGGAAGGCTACCACAGCATCATCCCACCTTTGCAAAGCACTCAAGGCTGTTCCTAAATGATGGTGAACCTTACTTGATTCAGGTGAAAATTCTAGAGATTTGAGATAACAAGCCATCGCTTCCTCAAATTTTCCTTGTCTTTGAAGAGCTTCGCCTAAGTTAAAGTGTAGCGAGTGTAGTTGTTCCGACGATCCAAGATAGTTTGAGGTAATTGTCAGAGCTCGGCGATAACAGGCGATCGCTTCATCAATTTTCCCTACAACATGAAAAGCCTCTCCTAATTTTTGATGAGCTTCAAAGTAGCTTGGCTCTAGCTCAATTGCCTCTGAGTAGGCGGCGACAGCTTCTTCCCACCGCCATTGTTGTGCCTGTGCTTCCCCTAAACTGTAGTAAGCCTCTGGGAAACTAGGGTTTAGTTCGATCGCCTTTCGGTAGCAAGCAATAGCTTCATCCCACTGTTTGAGAACAGTTAGAACTCCTCCTAATTTTTGATAAGGGGCATAAAAACTGGAGTTTAGATCGATCGCTCGACGATAACATATAATGGCTCTATCCTGATTGCCCTGTTCTAACAAGCTGTTCCCCAAGCTAAGAAATTCCTCAGCCGTTGCCTTACCCGGTTCCAGTATGAGTCCCAAATAACTACACTCCGCTGCTTCCTCTAGCTTATCAATTTGTGAAAAAATCCTAGCCAAGTTCCGGTAAACTCCCGCAAAATCAGGTTGAATTTCGATCGCCTTTTGATAATAAGAAATCGCCTCCTCCCAACTTTGCTTTTGAGCATAAATACTGCCCAGATTAGCCAATGCCGCAGCATAATCCGGCTGAATTTCTATGGCTTTAACGTAAGAATCCCTGGCTTCTTCCACCTTCCCCGCCACTAAAAAGACATTGCCCAGAGTTTTGTAACCTACAGCATAATTAGGTTTAATAGTCAATGCTTTCTGACAATAAGTAATCGCTTCCTCTACTTTCCCCTGGAGACAATATACTTCTGCCTGTTGGTTGTAGATTTCCACAGTCTCCATGTTCAACTCTTCTAAGGCTTTTTCGTAGCACTCCAGCGCTTGGTCATAAAAACTAGCCTCTTTTAATTGGTTGCCTTCGTTCAAATAGGCGATCGCACTTTCCCAGTTCATATCATTTACCATATAGCAGATATTTAATAATTGCGGCAACTATCCACCTCAGATCGAGTTAAAACACAAAACCTTTTTTTGTCAAGCTAACTATAAACTGAGCAGGCATTAGCCAAATAAACCAACCTTAAGTATTTTAACACATTGACCAAATTTCAATTGTTTATGCCCATTCTTAGGTATATTTCTCCAGTGTCCCTAATTTTGGGGTTCTCCAAATTCGTCAAAACACACTACCGCTAACGGAACCCGACTTTCATCTTCAAGGACAACCTGTAAAAGTAGTTCAGCTTCGCTTGGTATTTCGATTAACTCCACTTCAGCCCAAAAACCGGAATTTTCAGCCCAAGATGAATGTGCATGGACTTGACCCACATCTGGCCGATATAAACCAACAGGAATTTCTCGGATAGTTTGACCACAACATATTAACTCTATTTTACTTGCTAGAGAGTCTTTACCTATTACCCAGCCACCAAAATAAATCGTACTAAAATTCAACTTTGTTCCAGGTTGGGGAGCATCTACGGCCGATGCCAATAATAGCTTTGAAGGCTGTTCTGGTTTGTAAACATGAATTTTAAAGTTGGACAAAACCCTTAAACTATAATCGTCTCTAGTTCTGGTCAGATTACTATTGTAACAAGGATCGCAGTCAATAATCTCTTTCCACCTTTGCTTCATTGTTTCGTGTTCCTTCATAAAGCGATGCTGTTTTTCAGCAGAATCTTCTATTCCCCGACTCTTCGATTCGTAATGATACAAAACAACATGAGGTAGATAAACATTTCGGTACCCCCGCCGCATGATTTCTAGGCACAAATCGACATCATTAAATGCCACAGCTAACTGTTCGTCAAATCCCCCAATTTTTTCAAACACCTCCCGGCGACACATCAAACAAGCACCTGTAACCGCTGAGTAATTATTGATAGTGGAAATCTGACCGTAATATCCTGAATCTGTATCAGCAAAATGCCTGTGACTGTGATCCGCTATACTCCGCAGTCCCAATACAACCCCTGCGTGCTGAATTGTATTATCTGAGTACAACAATTTAGCACCTACAGCACCAATTTTTGGCTTTTGAGCTTGCTCAACCATTGCCTCAATCCAATCTGAGGTAATGACTTCTGTATCATTATTCAAAAACAGAATATAATCACCTTCAGCTTGAGCTACAGCGTAGTTATTCAGTCGAGAAAAATTGAAAGGGATATTTAATTCATAACACTTAAATCGCTTAGGCTCCTTGTTTTTCCATTGAGATAATAATTTTAATGTCTCTGGTTCATCACTCCCATTGTCAATAACAATTACTTCATAATTTGGGTAAGTTGTCTTTTCAAATATAGATTTAAGACATCGTTCCAAGAAATTTCCTAGATTTCTTGTTGGAATAATTATGCTAACGAGCTTGAAGTCAGCAATCTGATAACGAATAATCTGAGATCCTGGAAACTCAGGCACACTTATAATACGGGCAATTTTTTCTCCTCGCCGTGCCAGTGCATCTTCCAGAGATTTTTTAATTGCTGATTCGTTATTCTTAATACTATATTTTTTCTCACCATATCTGGTGATAACTCTCGAATGGTAAAGAATCTTGGGAATATGGAAGATTTTATTAGTTTGCTCGGTTAATCTGAGAGCTAAGTCATAATCATTGCTGCCTTCATAACCGACTCGAAATCCACCAACTTCATTAACTAAAGTAGATCGATAAGTTGCTAGACGACCAATGTACATCCTGGACAGAAAGGAGTCAGGACACCAATCTGGCTTGAAATATGGGTCAGTTAGCTTACCTGCACCATCTAATTTATCTTCGTCTGAATATATCAAATCAGCTTCAGGATGCTGTTTTAGCAAGGAGACTACTTCATAGATGGCCTCTGGCGCGAGAACATCATCATGGTTTAACAATAGAATAAATTCACCTGTTGCCGAGGCTAAAGCAGAATTGAGACAAACAGAATTTTGACCATTCTCAGTTCTAAATACAACTTTAATTCGCTCATCCTTAGCGGCATATTCTTCTAAAATTGGTTTGACATAAGACTGGGTTGAAGCATCATCAGCTATACAGAGTTCCCAGTGCGGATAAACTTGATTAATTACTGATTCAATAGCCTCTTGAAATAAATATTCAGACGGATTATAAATCGGCATCAGAATGCTCAATAGAGGCTGCTGCTTAAATGTTTTCGCCATGTCTGACATCCGGCGTAAATCATCCGCTGTAGGAAGGTTCTGCTTCTGCCAACGCTCGTAATAATTTTCGGCAGGTAAGGGCTTTGAAGAGGTTATTTCTTTCACTTTGCTATAAAAAGCTTTCTCTTCCTCTACTTGCCTTGTTGGTTTATGGTAATCCAACGTAGTCCCAGATTTTTGCTCGATCGCACTGCTTTCTGAAATACTAGCCAACGATGTATTCTCCCCTAAGACCGCCTTAATTACCCCCTTTTTTTTTTCGAGTACCTTATTCAACCGCGCTGCAATTCCTCGATCGCCCGGCCGAACCTGCAACGCCATCTGATAGAAGACGATCGCCCCATCCGGCCAACTGTGCCGCACCAAAGCATCAGCCAACCCAACATAAAGGTCAGCATCATTAGGTGCAATCTCCAGCGCCTTGTGATACAACTGCAAGTCATCAGCATTTTCCTGAATCGCGCGCTGGTACAAACGCATCGCATCCTGCAAATCCCACTGCGATCGCATCCTCAAAGCATCAGCCAACTTCTGCGAAATCCACGGCAAATCCGGCTGAATTTCCACCGCACAGCGATAAGCAACGATCGACTCATCCCACCGTTCCAACTTCTCAAAAGCCGTCCCCATGTTGTAATAAGTCCACGGAAAATCGCGATTCAACTCCGCCGCGCGACGGTAAACTGCGATCGCCTCATCCCATCTTTCCATTTCTAGCAGCGCATCGCCCAACTTGCTATGAGACCAGAAGAAACTCGGATTCAGTTCGTTAGCGCGCCGGTACGCAACCACCGCCTCATCCCAGCGTTCCAAATTCACCAGCGCTTCTGCTAAATTGTTGTGGGCCCAGAAATGATCGGGATTTAGTTCGATCGACTTTTGGTAAGCCGAAATAGCCTCTTCCCACCGTCCCAGTTTAATCAGCGCGTCTGCTAAATAGTTATGCGACCAACTGAAATCTGGATTTAATTCTGTTGCTTTTCGGTAAGCATTTACAGCTTCTTCCCACCGTTCCAGCTTCAGCAGCACATCTGCTAAATTGTTGTGAGACCAGCTAAAATCTGGATTTAATTCGATCGCCTTGCGGTAAGCATTTATAGCTTCTTCCCAGCGTTCCAACTTAACCAGCGACTCAGCTAAATTGTTGTGCGACCAAGAAAGTTCGGGATTTGTTTTAATTGCATTGGTGTAAGCATCTACTGCCGCTTCCCACTGTTCTTGACCCTTCAGAAGTTCGCCCAATTCATGATAAGCTGCGCCAGAATTTGGGTTTAACTCAACCGCGCGCCGATAACAGTCGATTCCTTGCTCAACCTTACCTTGCTCGATCAAAGTTTTGGCTAAATTCTCGTGTTCCTCAGCAGTGCCCGACTTCGGGTCGATCGCAAATGCTCGATACCAGGCTTCGGCTGCCGCCTCCGACTTGCCTAACTGCGCCAAAAGTTTCCCAAAATTTCGTAAAGCACCGGCAAAATCCGGTTTTATGGCGATCGCCTTTTCGTAAGCAGAAACCGCTTGCTGCCACTGTTCTTGCTGCGCGCAAATGCTGCCATAATTAGCGTAGGCTTCGGCAAAATTCGGGTTAATTTCGATTGCCTTGACATAGCAACTTTTAGCTTCATCAATTTTGCCACCTGCTTGCAGGGCGTTGCCGAGCATTTTATAAAGTGGCGCTTCCGGCTTAATTTGTAAAGCTTTTTTGCAAGCAGAAATTGCCTGTTCCAATTTTCCCTGAGCAAAATAGCCTTCTGCGAGTATTTTGTATGCTTCTGGATCTTCTATACTAATTGTAGAATTAACTGCTTGCTGTACTGGTGGCTTGACTACCGGCTTGGCTGGGGGTGCTGCGGGTTGCGGTTTAACTGCTGCACCGTTAGTTGCAGTTGCACCCGCCAAAGTTTGCTCTCCCTCGCTGCCGTTTCTAGCATTAGCTGCGTTCAGTTCAATAGCTTTACGATAATATACTGTCGCTTCCTGTAACTTGCCTTCTTTTTTCAGCGCTTCGCCTAAGTTTTGGTAAGCTTGAGGTAGATTAGGATTTAATTTTATGGCGCGATCGTAACAGCCGATCGCCTCCGGGAACTTTTCTTGCCGAAAGAAAGCATCACCCATACTTAAATGTTCTGCCGGAGATGCTTTTTCCGGTTCCAAACAGAATGCGCGATACCAGCATTCTTGAGCTTCTGCCGCTTTGCCAATTTGTCCGAATACTTTGGCTAAATTCCGGTATACTCCTGCGAAATTAGGCTTAAGCGCGATCGCCTTTTGGTAAAACTCGATCGCCTCCGACCATTTTTCCTGCTGCGCGCCAATGCTGCCTAAATTCGCGTATACTTCCGCAAAATTCGGTGCAATTTCAATAGCTTTAGCGTACCAGTGCCGCGCCTCTTCCATTCTGCCTTGAGCTTGCAGCGCATTGCCCAAAGTTTTGTAAGCCGGTGCAAAATTGGGGTCAATCTTTAAAGCTTGCTCGCAGGAGGCGATCGCTTCTGCTAATTTCCGTTGGGATAAGTATATTTCTCCCTGTTGGTTAAATTGAACCGCTGTTGATTCTGTATTGACTGTTGATGGCATAGGGGCGGTGGCGACTGAGGCAGCAATTAAATAGGGTAGTCGAAACGTTAAATAATTATACTTGCGTTTGACACTAACAGTAGCAGGCTTGTTCCCCTAAGTCTTATTTTTTTTCACTCGGGGTACTGGGGAGAAACTCAGCGGTTGAAACCGGGCGGTTGAAACCGGGCGGTTGAAACCGCGTCTATACAAACAAAACCCGCCGGACGCCGGTTGAAGAGCAGAACGAGTAGCACCAAAATCGATCGCACTCAGGATGCCTGCACTACAAGACTTGTTGAAGAAATATCTTATAATAAGGTTCAGAAGACGGTTCCAAACCGCGTCTATACAAGCTTGCACGCGATCGAGCCAGGAGTTGAAGAGTGGGCGGTTAAAATTACGTTATCCTCTCTTAGGAATAGAAATTAAATAATTTACACTCTTGAAAGTGGGGTGGGCGGGACGCCCGCCCTTTCTGGACGGGCGGGACGCCCATCCCACAATAATTAAAATTGTAAGTTATTTAATTCGCGATCCTTAGTCCCCGGAGGCGGACATCGTTTGTGTAGAAGCGGTTTCAACCGTACATCCGATCCGATCTCAAATTGCGGTAATTTTGATGTTGTTAGAGCCGCCACCTCAACTTGTCGGAGAAAAGCGCCTCACCTTTCGCGACCTCGATTGGCAGGCCTTTAAGCAAATTCAAAGTTTGCTGGCGGATCGCACCCGCGCCCGCTTTACCTACGATAACGGAGTGTTAGAAATTACCCAGTCCCTCGAAGGACACGAACGCTCTGCTCGCTTGATTGAACGCTTGATTCAAGTCCTTGTGGTGGAGATGGGCATGAAAATCAAGACGATGGGATCGACTACGCTCGATCGCGAAGACCTACTCAAGAGCGCCGAACCCGACAATGGGTACTATATCCAGAATTATGCCTTAGTTGCCGATCGCCCGGTTAATTTAAATGTCGATCCTGCCCCGGATTTAGTCGTGGAAGTGGATATTACTCATACGGATCTCAATAAAAATACACTCTATGCGAGTATGGGAGTGCCTGAGTTTTGGCGGTTTAACGGGCGGGTATGGCGAATTCTGCAATTAGTCGATGGGGCTTATGTCGAGCGCGATCGATCTCCGACTTTTCCGATTATTGAAAAAACTGATTTATACCAGTTTCTAGAAGCTGCTTTCATTGATGAAGTTGCCGCAGAGATAGATTTTCGTCAATGGGTGCGACAGCAGATTCAAGGCTGATTATAGCACAATACGGTTCACTTAAGACTGATCCCCCCTAACCCCCCTTAAAAAAGGGGAGTAGGCAGGGTGGATTAATTGTCAGGGGGGAATGTATGATACAAGAGGTAATCAAGTCTGCCCTGTCCGGGTAGACTATCCCTGCTGAAATGAATTAACC
>NZ_JAEQDD010000061.1:0-54234 GCF_020737885.1 Microcoleus sp. PH2017_34_RAT_O_A
AAGATTGCTGGCATTGCCAACACGCTTCCGACCTTTGCTGAATAACAGGGTATGCATATGTTTTTAAAGTATGGCAGGCAAGTCTTCTAGATATCAAGAGGACTATTGCAATCACCCACTTTTACTTTTTGGGTATGTTTGCAAGGCTTCTACTATTTTAGACTGGAATTTTGAAATTTGAGGGCGGTGATGGTTACAGGTTAAGGATTCTAGCTATTTTTATGTAGCACTCGCTACATAAAAAAGGCGGGTCGATCGCCCGATCGGCCTAAATTGTTTGCATTCAAAGAGCAAAAGTGCGATGGCTGCGCCCCCGCTTGGGTGCTGCGAGTTCAAACCCCAGTAGCAACAGGTTCAGGCATCTGCTGCCGCATCCGTCGCCCCAGGAAGGCCATCCGCACACCGCCCGCCGGCCCTAAAGTCACCCCTCGGCGTTTGGCTTGTACGGGCTTTTTCTCGGCTAAGGTTAAGTCGAAATCGCGCAAAATGGTTGCGATCGCCAGTTTCATTTCCAACTGCGCCAGCGCTAAGCCGATACAACGGCGACTACCGCCCCCAAAGGGCAAATATTCGTAAGGCGAGAATTGCCTCTCCAAAAACCGTTCAGGCTTGAATTGCAGCGGTTCTGGATACAAATCTTCCCGGCGGTGGGTTAAATAAATTGAGCCGAAAACCACCGTACCCGGTTCGAGTTGATGGCCCATTAGTTCCACGGGTTCCCGCACTACTCGCGGAAATGTCAGCATTCCCACTGGGTAAATTCGCAGTGTCTCTTGACAAACTGCACTCAGGTAAGGCAAGCGGGAAATCTCCATTGGGTCGGGGTTTTCGCCCAAACTGTCCAATTCTTGCAGCAGTTTCTGGCGTACCGAGGGCAAACTGTGAATCCAGTAAAAGGCCCAAGCTAGCGCTGTTGCTGTGGTTTCGTGGCCAGCAAACAACAGCGTCATTAATTCGTCGCGCAATTCTTCATTCGTCATTGGTTCGCCGTTTTCGTCGCGGGCGGCCATCATTAAGCTGAGAATGTCGGTACGATCGGCATTTGGTTGCTGTTTGCGCTCTTCTATTTCGCCGTCCATCAGTTCGTGAATTTTTTGGCGCTGCTGTTTCATGCGTCCCCAAGGACTCCAAGGGCCCCAATCTTGCTGCAACCAGGGCAGAAATAGGATACTCGATCGCACCGGAGAGCCGGTCATATCGATAATTGAAGCCAGCAGCGGGGAAAGTTGCTGCAACCGCGGCCCTTCATTCAGTCCGAAGACTACTTGCAAAATTACCCGCATGGTGATTTCCTGCATGGCTGTGCGGGCGACAAAAGGTCGATCGACCTTCCACTTGCTAGCAACATCTTGGGTAATATCGCAAATTTGCTGGCCGTAGTTTCGCATCCGTTCCCCGTGAAAGGGTGGCATCAATAATTGACGTTGCCGTTTGTGCTTTTCTCCGGAGATTACAATCATCGATTGTTCCCCCAGGACTGGTTTGAGAATACCGTTGATATCGCCTGGAGCATCAAGCGCCTTGCTGTTGAGCATTTCCTGGATCGCTTGCGGGCTGTGGATCATCACGAAGGGTTCAAGGTTGCCCCATCGAGTCGTGAAAATCTCCCCGTACTTTTTGGCGTTGCCGTCCATGTATGTCAGCGGATCGCCAATCCATTGAATTAGCTGCAAGAAGCGGGGGGTTTTGGGACCGTCAGGTAGGGTCATAAAAATTATGGCGCTGTTAGAGGACGCGGGTAACATCCATAGGAATCCCGCAGAAAGCGGGTTGTACGCTCTCCCATAATTTTAAGAGATTATTCTCGAACGGTACTCACAATGTCCTGTCCGAGCTCTGTAAAACGGACTGTTTTAATTTGCCAAGGAGCATAACTGGTTAGGGTTTGGCGCACGCCTCCGAACAAACCTAACATCTGACAGCTTGACAGATTTTGCAATTTCTGGCGCGAATTCCCTGAGGCCCGTAAATCTACGGTAGCGATGCCGAGGTCGCGATCGATTTTAAGCCGATAACCAACTAAACCCAGACTAGCGAAAATCTCCTGCTTTAATACTTCATTAACGGCCGATGACATTAACTGGTTATCTGGGCCTGTAACTGTTGCTGGCTTCAGACTTTGACAAAGATTGTCTACCTCATAAACCGTAACTGTAGCTGTGCTTTCTGGTACTTTGGTACTCGGTAAAACCGAGCTAACAGAGTTAGAGGGCTCCGGTGGGGCCGATCGACTATCAAGTTGATTGCCGGTTAGCTGTAGGTGCGGGAACTGACGGGTTCTTGCTGAGGGTTGGCTCTGGTTTTCGGCTGATTTAGCTGCTGCATCGTAGCTAGAACAACTGCTACCCCCGATCAAAATTAATCCAGTCGCTAAATACCCGAACTGTTTGCAGATAAGGTTCATAACTTTTTAATACTCAACTAAACGTCAGTGTAGGTCGGGCAGAATTTTGGTGGTAGCAAGCACTTAATCCCTAATTACACTCACTTAGAAGTATTTCCGCAGTATGAAGACGAAAATAAGTTCAGAGTTATTGTTTAATAGTCCGGACAGTTTTTAGATCGCAGCCTGAAACCCTTGATTTACCCGAAAGCGTATCGTGTGCCTCGTTAGCGTAGCCCTCGCAGAGGATCGCCATGAAACCCTTATTCTACGGTCGGCAATCAAAAATGTCCGAAATGTTGCTTGCTAATACCTTTGTTTTAGTGTTAAATAAGACAAGAGGGGGTATCTCCCCTCATTGGTGCAACCCTGCCATCTCCGTATCTCCGCAGATCGACCTCGCGATTTAAATCGCAAGTTAGATCAAATACCTTGTCAGTGGTGTGATGTACCCCATGCAAATTTAGCTATCCCAAGGTCTGAGGTAACAGCCTCTTTCCGGTTGGCGAAAGCTTGAGTTTGATAGTAGTAATGACGACAGAATTTAGAGTTGGCCACGTATTGTGGCATGGTTCAACAACCGCGCCGAAAGCACCGCGATAAGGAATGTACAAGTAGCGAACAACATACAGAAGATTTCAGCAAACTGAAGTACAAAAAAAACTGGTTTCCGTAAGGCTGCACCTGTGAGTGTCGGCCATGATTCCGAGTTTCTGATGTGCAGTCGATCGAGCTGAAATTTGCTGTGATTTGGATCTCTAATTAACTTGCGTATCAAGATTATTATCGCAGAATCAGGTGCTTTTTGTAACAAATTTACTAAAAATCGAGCGAAAACATGATCGAACAGCAATTAACAAAAGTTTTGGCGACAGCAGCGATCGCCCTGTGCGCTCTGACAGTGGCTTCTGCGCCAAGTTATGCCCGGCCGACAGTGGGGGAAAGCGGATTTTGGTGCAGCACCTCGACAGGTGCGCCGGTGACGCTGTACCAAAACCCTCAAGGTGCAGTAGAGCCTTGGATTGAGTGGACTTCTGATTATTTTTCCGGTTCGGGCTACGATCCGGCAACTCGGTGTCAATTGGTCAGCCAACGCCTCGAAAGCTATCGCCGCAACCGAATGCTGAGGTACATTACCGTTGGTCAGATGAACGGCCAAAATGTCATCTGCACGGCGAATCAAGTCAATGGTGTGTGCCAAAATTTGATTTATACCCTGCGGCCGGGCCAAGACCCGATCGGCTCTTTGTATAATTTGTTAGCTTGGCGTCAAGGACAGGTGGGGATGCCCTCTACGGAGGAAAGCAGCCAAATTCCTTACATTGATGTGAGAGAAAAGCTAGGGGAAAAACTAGGGGAAAATATGGGCGATCGGGCGCAACTGCCCCCTTTTTCTGGGCCCTCGGAACTGCGGTAAAGACTGGAAAATTGCCAATCTCATTGCCAATTCCCGGGGGTGACGTGGAAAACTTGGCGCGACAGGCGACGATACGCATCAAGACCTCGAAATCCTCGGGTTCTGGGGCGATCGTCCAGCGCCAGGGACAAACGTATACTGTGTTGACTAGCTGGCACGTTGTGGCTTTCGACAAGGGCGATCGCACAATTATCACGAGCGACGGCCAGATCCACCAACTGTTGGGAGTTCCGCAGCGACTGGGCGATACGGATCTGGCGATCGCTAAATTTCGCAGCGCGATCGAGTATAAAGTAGCGCCGATTGGCGCGCAGCAGCCAGCGGTGGGAGAGCCGCTGCTGGCGGCCGGATTCCCTGCGGAGACTGGGGCGTTGGCCGTAGCGCAGGGGTTCGTAGAACTGCTGCTGCCAAAATCTTTACCTGAAGGCTATAGCTTGGGCTATACAAATGAGGTTAAAATTGGCATGAGCGGCGGCCCGATTTTTAATGCCAAAGGTTTCTTGGTTGGGATTAACGGTCGAGGTAAGTATCGAGATCCCGGTTTTGGCGTCTATGCTTTTGAAGATGGAAGTGAACCGACGCCGGAATTATTGGAAAAGATGGTTAAATCTAGTTGGGGAATTCCTATCAGTACATATTTGCAGTTCGTCTCGTCTCATGTGGAGAGTTAGCGATGAATTCGTGGGGTTTGCGGTTTGATGCGCTGACAGTCATTTTGACCGGTGCAGTAACGGCGGCAGCAATTGTCGGCCCACAATATGCTGCTTGTGCTAAAACAGCCCAAGAAATTGCAGAGGTAGCGATGTTCACAACTGTAGAAGTGAACAACACGCTGGGTTTTGCGGCTGGTGGCTCAGGAGTAATTATTGCTAAACAGGGGAATATTTACACTGTTCTGACGGCGAATCACGTAGTGGCAAGTCTCGCCCAAGAATACAGCATTCGCACTCATTCGGAAAAAAGCTATACAGCAATCAGAATACAGCGACTCCCGAAAAACGATCGCGATATAGACTTAGCTTTGATCCAGTTTCAGAGCCGAGATCGGTATCCAGTAGCGCCGATCGGTGAATCGCAACGTGCTGTTGTCGGTTCTACTATTTACGTTGCTGGCTATCCGCTACCAGTCGCCTCTGGATCTGAAAGAAAACTCGAATTTACTGCTGGTATTATCTCTTCTCGCGTCGGTCGCGCATCATCCGGGTACGGATTGCGCTATCAAGCTGTGACAAGGCGTGGGATGAGTGGCGGGCCTGTATTTGATGCTGATGGCAGGGTTGTGGGAATTCACGGCCAGGGTGATACTGTTGGTACGGTGCAGAGCCAGTGGAACGGTCAGACTGAGGAAATTAAAACTGGGTTGAATGCTGCAATCCCGATCGATGCTTTTACGGCGTTGCGATCGCAAACCAAGCCTAACGGGTTTGATATTCTCAGCAATATTGCCATCAACCGCAGCTCTCCCCAAACTCAACCGAATCTCCAGCGGGGGGGATTTGTGTGCGATACCTCAACAGGAGAACCAGTGACTGTATATCAAAATCCCCAAGGGTTTAGAGAGCCTTGGATTCGCTGGAATTCTAATTTCTTTTCTAGTGCTGGCTACGATCCTCTGACTCGCTGTCAACAAGTGACTCAACGCCTAGATAATTATAACCGCAACAAACAGCTTAATTATGTCACTGTCGGTCTGGTAAACAATCAAAAAGCGATTTGCACGAGCAGCCGGATTAACGGGCCCTGCGAAGGTTTGATCTACACGTTGCGTCGCGATCAAGATCCAGCTCCTGCACTTAGCACTTTCTTCGTTTGGCTGGCGAATCAAAAGGCTAGACCGTCTCTTTTTGAAAGCGGCGCTCCGATTTATATTAATCTTGGGGAACGACTAGATGTAGATATTGCCGAACCCTAAAGAAACAGTTTGTAGTGCGGACTTCAGTCCGCTTTATGCTGCGGACTGAAGTCCGCACTACAAACCTTACTTATTGGAGTCAATCGATCGGACGCGATAGAAAGGTTGCGCTCAGAGTAAAAAAAGCAGATAGCCTTTCGGCTTCGCTCAAGGTAAAAAGAAGGAAGACGGAAGAAGGAAGAGGGAATAAAATTAATGGTTTCAGCAATCAACAAAGTTGTCACCGTTTTGGGGATTGCTATAAAAATTTGAGATATTTGACAGATTTATGATTCGACATAGCAGAAGTGATGATTTTTTGCAACACAAAAGCTATAAAATTACTGTTACTTAATCCAAGTCAAATTTTTCAGGTATAAAGAAGCATGACTGCAACTACGCCGAAGGCAACGTCAGCAATTCCTAGTTTTTGTGAAGGAATCCAGTATTTCTCGGAGAATGTGCCGGGTTTTGAGACTTACGGGAAAACACCTGCGATCGCCCAAGGAAGCAATTCGATCGCCGATCCAGCAGATCCAGCCGCCGTCTTTCAAACGATGCTCGGAGCAGACGCCCTGCGCTACTTAACGCTGCAAATCACAGCCAGCAAGGCATCGGGACATCCGGGGGGTTTTGCCAGCCAAGCTGAGGCCTACGCTGCGTTGGTGATGTTGGGACACAAGAACATTGTCACCGAAGTCGGGCACCACGCGCCAGGATTTTATAGTGCCATGTTTCTCGATCGATCTTTAGAAGACATGGGAATTGTCAAAGTGCAGGAAGCGCGCGATAAATTCCGCGAAAAAGACGGTTTATTAGGACATCTTTCCGGCTTCATTCCCGGCCTTTTAGCACCAGCAGGCCCCCTCGGACAAGGACAGCATTTTGCAATGGCGGGCGCACTTTTGCACCCCGACAAACTGTTTGCTTTCACAATGGGCGACGGTGGGATGGGCGAACCCTATCCGATGAGCAGCATGGGACATTTTCACACAGCTTATCCGAAAGCTACTAACTTTTTGCCAGTGTTAGTTTGGAACGGATATTCCCAAGAACATCACAGTATGGTTTCGACTAAAACCAATGCTGAAATGATTGCTTATTGGCAAGGAAACGGTTTTAAAGAAGTCATCTTAGTTGACGCTAAGGAATTTGATGACAAAAATCAACCGGAAGCTTATGTTGACAGCACGGCTTTTTCCCTCGAACAGCGGATGGCATTTACCAAAGCTGTTTTAGAAGGAGTTGACAAAGCAGCCAAATCTGCTCTCGGCGGCAAATTAACTGTGTTTATTATCAAACAGTTAAAAGGTGCAGGCGTACACGCATTGGGTGCAAAATCTCACAACCTTTATCCGAAAGATACGCTGGATGCTCCGCACATTGTCAGCGCCTTAAAACAGCGGGCTTTGACTGCTGAGGCATGGCAGTTGGTGCGGACAAATTGCGAGCGCGCGGGCGGCGGGCCTGCTGCGAAAACCGTTGTTACTGAGTTTACATTGCCGCTGGCAGATTTGGGCGAGTTGCCTTTAGAAGAATTTGCGGTTGGTGGAGAAGCGAAGATTTCGACAACTGCAATGGGACGTTTGGTGGGAACTGTCGGCGAGCGCGATCGCACTTTTCTTGTCACCAATGCAGACGGCAACGAAGCATCGGCAATTGCCAACATCAACCAAGCTCTCAAAATCATTCACCCGACGACGGATGATTTGTACAATCAATCGCCCAACGGTCAAGTTTACGAACCTTTGAGCGAAGATGCTTGCGCGGGTTTGGCAGTAGGATTGTCGCTATTTGGAGCGCGGAGTTTGTGGTGTTCCTACGAATCTTTTGCCATCAACGGTTTACCAATTTGGCAAACTGTAACGCAAGCAATGGCAGAATTGCGCCGTGCAACTCCGGCAACTGTCACCTTATTTACAGCGGGTGCATTGGAGCAAGGCCGCAACGGTTGGACGCACCAACGCCCGGAAATTGAGGCTTATTTTGCGGCGATGATGCGTAACGGAAATGTGTTTCCTTTGTTTCCACCGGATGCTAACAGCATTCAAGCTTGTTACGATTGGGCTTTGAGTGCCAGAAATAAGGGAGTTGTGATTACTGCGAGCAAGTCGCCGCTGCCAATTCGTACTACTTTTGCACAGACTCGCCAAGGTTTAGAAGATGGTGGAATTGTGTTGCACGAAACAACCGGAAATAAGAAAGTTGTGTTTGCTGTTGTCGGCGATATGACTTTAACGCCGGTGTTTGAAGCGGCGGCATCATTGGAGAAAGAAGGCTTGGGAGTGCGGATTGTTTCTGTTGTGAATCCCCGCCGTTTGTACCGTTCCAGCGATGTTGCTTGGAATACTTGTTCGGAAGCTGACGGTGGCTTTTTGAGCGATGAGAAATTTGCCGAAATGTTTGGTGGAGATGCCTTGATTGGCGTGACAGGCGGTGCTTCTGGGATGTTGGAGCCGGTGATGCTTCGCAGCAATTGTCCGCGCGATACTTTCGCTTGGAAGCGGGGGGAAACGACTGCTAGTGCTGGTGAGTTGATGGCGTTTAATGGGTTGACGGCTGATGCTTTGACGAAAAGGGCGATCGGGCTAGTTGGTTAGGTTATAATTTTCAAGTCTCCCGGTTTGTTACCGGGAGATTCTTAAGGATTGAAAAGGTATGTTGTTGCGATGCAAGCGCTGTTTAATAATCCAAGAAAGAGCGCTTAAGCGCAACTACGTACCAAGAAAGGTATGTTGTTGCGATGCAAGCGCTCTTGAATAATCCAAGAAAGAGCGCTTAAGAAAGAGCGCTTAAGCGCAACTACGTACCAAGAAATATGATAATTAGATCCTGCGATTATTGTGGCAAAGACTGCCCGGACGACAATCGTTTAATGCCTTCCATCGCCGTAGTTTCTCCAGCTTTATCGCCGCCATCGCGGGCAATTTTCAAAGCTCGCTCGTAGGAGTTGAGAGCTTTAGGATATTGACGGAGACTTTCATAAATCGCGCCCATATTGTTAAACAAGCGTCCCATACTTGTCTTGTCACCGATAGCTTCAAACATCGGTATTGCTTGCTGAAAATAGATCAACGCTTGAGTATCTTTGCCTTGTTTGCGACAGGTAAGTGCCATGTTGTTGAGGAGGCGGGCGACGCCAGC
Source organism: Microcoleus sp. PH2017_34_RAT_O_A (assembly GCF_020737885.1). Taxonomy (NCBI): domain Bacteria; kingdom Bacillati; phylum Cyanobacteriota; class Cyanophyceae; order Oscillatoriales; family Microcoleaceae; genus Microcoleus; species Microcoleus sp. PH2017_34_RAT_O_A. Next base: position 8,836 of record NZ_JAEQDD010000061.1, read on the forward strand.
CCTGTCTCCGATTTCCCGGCGAATTGCTAAGGCTTGATGGTAAAATTCCATCGCTCTGTTAAAGTCGCCGATGTTGTAATAGACGCCGCCCATGTTATTGAGGGTACGGCCTAAATCGCGCCGATCGCCCTCTGTGGTGCGAATCGTCCGCGCTTGCTGGTAAAATTCGATCGCCTTTGCGTAATTTACCTGCTCTGCGTACACTGCCGCGATGTTGTGAAAAGATTCTGCTATTTGAATTTGGTCGTTGGCAATTTTTGCAAGTTCCAAAGCTTCTTGGTGCAGTTTCATCGCTTCGTCAAAATTGTCCGCAAGTCGGTTGACGAAACCGATGAGATTGAGAGTGTGGGCAATGCGGGGCCCTTCGCCGATTTCTCGGTGAATGGCTAAAGCTTGTCGCAAAACTTCCAAAGCTTTGGACTGCGAACCCATTTCGGTGTAAACTTCCCCGATATTGTTGAGGGTTTCTCCGATTCCCGGTTTGTCGGCTAGTTGCTTGCGAATTGCCAAAACTTGCTCAAAAGTCTGGATTGCTTCTCGAAACAAACCCTCACGGTGCTGTTTGACTCCTGTTTCAAAGAGTTTGTCTGCTTCCGTTTTGGGATCTGTTGCTTGGGCACGCGGGGCGAAGCTATCCCGTAGGGAATCGCCCGATCGAGCTGGCCTGGCATTTATAATAGGGGCAAATGCCCGAGCGTCTGAAATTTCCAGCAAGCTGAGTGCGGGCGATACCACAATACTTATAGCTGCGAGATAGCTGAAGCGGTAAGAGTGGCAATACACCGATCGAGTCCTCCAAAAGCCCATTTATAAATAAGATAGACCTCTTTGGGGTGTTTCTGCCAAGTTTTTTTCTGTGTCGCTAGCCTCTGATACCAGTTTCAACAAAGAATGCAACTTTAACCAAGTTGCAAACTCATGCACAAGCAGTCAATTCCACTTCTTCAATCCAAAATCGAAAATGGCTTGGCTTGGCTTATGTCTTACCATAAAGAATTGGTTGAAAGCCCGCCCGATCGGGAGAAATTAAAATCAGACTATTCATTACTCCAATACTCGGACTTAAGGGTAGAGGTAGCTCTCAAACTGTCAACTGTCAACTGTCAACTGTCAACTGTTGAACAGACTGCCATAATCAGCGGCATATAGTTGAGAGCGGAGATGACAGCAAAGTTTTTGCTCGGTGGAAGCGATATTTTTTCTGGACTGTGCAAGATGATGTCCTGTTTGTCAACTGTAATCCAAGCAATTCCTGACAAGACTTGAACTTCTCGATGATTTTGAGGCAACCTATACACCTCGTTTTTCATGAGGATTATGCGATCTGGCGCTGCACATTCGGAATATCTTTGAAGCATAGCATCTCCTTTGGAATTAATTATCCAAAATCAACAATTTCCCCGAATTTTCTGGCGGGCTGGTTTATCAAAATCTTGGCTGCTCGCAAACAATCGAAACTCCCCCACACAAGCAATAATCTACTATTGGCAATAACGCCGATCGATCCAAGCGCGTATTTCGTCATCTGTCGCCGCGCTCTTAGAGCGACCAGTCGCGCGATCGCAACCGTGCCAGCAAGTGTTACCATTGCGATCGCAGGTTTGCCAAATTCTGACCTCGTTTTCGCCAGCAGCGGCGGTGAGCAAACCTTGCCAAAGTTGATTGATAGCTGAAAAGAGCGATCGGCTTTTTGGCTTTTTGGCATATTTAGCTCGCTCGTTAATCGAAACAACGCTTGTTTTTTCGGGATACCGCACTTTTTCGTAAGTTGACATAACAAACACCTTCAAATTCTTAATTAAACAAAAATTGCACAATCAAAAATCGCAGCTAAAAGGAAGCAATAACTTGCTCGCAATTACAGCACTTTTGATAGCTCTGCAACTCCTGTACAATTAAATCTTTTAGCTAATATATCCACCCTAGCTCTGGGCAAAACAACAATCAAATCATTACTTGCATAGGTTGTATGAATAAAATCGATAGATAAATATATCAACCGCACCCGACAGTTAGTAGGACGTTATTAATTGCTGAAAACCTTGCCTTCGAGTCCTTTTTCCTGGGAGCATCTCAGTTTTTCAAGAAGCATTTTTTAAAGAGCGGACTAAAGTCCGTACTACGAACCTTTTTTGAGCGGAACACTGTAAATGCACAACTGAGATGCTTCTTTTTTCCTTCTTCCCTCTGTCAACTGTCAACTGTCAACTGTCAACTGTCAACTGTCAACTCTTCCTTCTAGGAAACGCTATGAATGACATCAACACACGGCGGATGAAACTCTCCCAGATTCAGGCTTTGATAGCAGTAGCCGACTGTGAAAACTTTAGCGAAGCGGCTTTGCAAATGGAACTTTCACAATCCGCAGTCAGCCACGCCATCGCCTCTTTAGAAACAGAATTGGGTGTGCAATTGTTCCATCGGGGGCGACACGGTGCTCAACTGACGCCGGTGGGGGAAAGAGTGGTGCTTCACGGGCGTCAAATTGTGCGATCGTTAGAAATGATGGTAAAAGAAGCGGATTTAGAGAAAGGTTTGCAGGGAGGCCAGGTGCGGATAGTGACGTTTCGCAGCGTCGCAACTCATATCCTACCGGGTATTATTGCTCAATTTCGCGATCGCTTTCCCAAGATTGCTGTCAGCATTACCGAAGTGTATTATACCCAGGCTGTGGAGGAAGCTTTGCGATCGGGCAAAGCAGACATCGGCTTTGTTTCTCTTCCCATCTCAGATGAATTTGAAAGTAGAGAAATTTTGCGGGATAAATACGTTGTGTTGTTGCCACCAACTGCTAAATTATCAAGTGGAAAAATTACTTGGGAAGAATTAGCAAATCATCCGCTGATTTTGCAGCCGCCGGAAACTGCTTGTTCTATACCGCTACGCAAATATTTAGCAACTTCGGATTTCCCCTTAAATATCGCTTACGAACTCAGCGAAGATTCAACTATCGTCAGTATGGTGATGGGCGGTTTGGGTGCTACAATTATGCCGCGTTTGGCGGCCGAACCGATACCTGCTGAGGTAAAAGTTTGCAGTTTACCAGCGGCTTTTGAAAGGGTAATTGGAGTGGCTGTTTTGAAGGATGCGCTGTTAATTCCGGCCGTGTTTGCGTTTTTGGATTTAGTTAAAAGTGCGACAGAGATTGAATATGATACTGATTTTCCGATTAATCCTTCATGATAAACCTAAGTTATTGGTTATTGCATAGATTTGGATTTTTTGACCGCAGATATCAGCGAATGAACAAGGATGAACGCGGATGGGATTTTATCTGCGTTTATCTGCGTTCCTCTGCGGTTAAAAAAAAATATAGCTCCATAATTACGAACAACCAATAATATGAATCAACCATCAGTGCTCTCTCTCACCCAGTTGCGTAAATTCACCTCCGCTTCTACCTCATCTACCTGTGCTGCCGCCAAAAATTCGTAGAGCTTGGACTTGGGGAGAATCGGAAAAGTGGGGCTAACAGATACTTCCAAATACTCATCATTCTCCAGCTTATAAATTCGCCATTCTCTACCATCGTACCGCCACAACTCCGGTACTCCCATACTGGCATAGAGAGCAGGCTTGTTAATATCAGTATGGGTGATATCTATTTCTACGACTAAATCGGGTGGCGGATCTGTTGCTAAATCTACTGTACGACCGGCTACGAGGGGCTGATTTTGGATGTAATAGGCATTATCGGGTTCTGCACCGCGCTCTAGATCCGATCGATCGAGGGTTGTCGAACCCATTGTTTTTATCTTTAAACCTAGTTCTCTCACCAAAATCCGAATCAAAAACTCGATTAAGCGTGCTGAAAATTCGTGTTCTTCTAAAGGCATGGTAATTTCTAAAGTCCCTCGATCGAATGTCAATGTAGCCGCTCGTTTATCGCCCAAAATCTGGAGCAGTTGTTGATAACCCTCCCAAGTAATATCTCTAAACACCACTCGCTGTTCGCCTCGGAGTAACGGTGGTGCGATCGGCGCAACAGAAATCATATTTTTTTACTTCCAGCTATGATATTTCTAGGATAACAGAAGGAACAGGCTTTCCGGCCTGTTCCACAATTAATAAAATTATTGATTGTGGAACGGGCCGGAAAGCCCGTTCTTAAAAATAGTCAACAAATTTTATTTACTCTTATCTGTTCTCTGCCGCAAAATAAATTCAGCTAGCGCTAAATCAACGGGCGTTGTAACTTTTAAATTTGTCTCTTCCCCCTCCACAATTTGCACTGGTAAACCGCATTTTTCAAACAAAGCTGCATCGTCTGTAACTTCCCAACCTTTCTCCCGCCCTTGTTGGTGACACTGCTTTAACAATTTCACTTCAAATCCTTGGGGAGTCTGGGCAGCCCACAAATGGCTTCTGTCCGGTGTGTCTCGCACGATTCTAGACTCATCCACCACCTTAATCGTATCCTTGACCGGGACGGCGACAATCAAGCCCGGACAGCTTAAGAGAGCTGCTGAAGATCGATCGAACAATTCAGGAGTTGCTAAACACCTGGCGCCGTCGTGAATCAACACGCGATCGGCATTTGGCGGCAAGGCCTGCAAACCGTTGTAAACTGACTCTTGCCTGGTAGCCCCTCCTTGAATCAGTTCCACGGGCTTGAGCAAAGCTAAATCGCCCAGAATTGCCTTAAAATCAGGAAAATCTTCAGGCTGGCCCATAATGCCGATCCAGCTAATCTGCTGCGAAGCTTCAGCGGCGGCCAAAGTCCAACTCAGCAAAGGTTTTTCCAGCAAAGTCAGCAGCAGTTTGTTCCGCTGACTACCCATCCGTCGCCCCGAACCCGCCGCAGGAATTAATAAGTGCATTAACTAACCCTTCTTCACCCAACTAGGTATATATTAAAAGCGTCCTGTAATTTTCAGTCAGTTGTTTTGCTGTCAGCCAGTAGCTTTTAACGTCTTAAAATACTATAAGCTGATAGCTGAAAGCCGATCGCTGAGAGCTACCTCGATAGATAATAGCCCGATCGTTTATGATGCGAATACTAGCACTTGTCCCAGGCGGGATTGGCGACCAAATTTTATTTTTCCCTACCCTTGATGACCTCAAGCAGTCTTATCCTGAGGCTCAGATTGATGTCATCGTGGAACCGAGGGCGAAGGGCGCTTACCGAGTCTGCAAGTCTGTCAAAGAAGTCTTGACGTACAATTTCAAAGATCGCAATGCGATGGCTGATTTGGGAAATTTACTGGGCGTAATTCGCGATCGCGAATACGAAGCAGTTGTTTCTCTCGGCCAGCGGTGGACTGTAGGACTTCTGCTGTGGCTGACAGGCATTCCCCAGAGAGTTGGGTATTCTGGAACCAACGGCGCTCGATTTCTCACCGATTCGGTACCTCTGAAAACAGACCAGTACGCGGCTTCAATGTACCACGATTTGCTCCAAGGATTCAACATTAACAATCCAAGTCCTGCGATCGCAATTAGTGTACCAAAACAGGATATTCAGTGGGCGGAAGCCGAACAGCAGCGGTTGGGAATCAAAGAAAGCGGTTACATTCTAATTCACGGCGGTTCGAGTCAGCTAGCTTTGTCTAAAGGTATTGACAAAATTTACCCAATAGACAACTGGCAGCAAATCATCAAAGACTGCCAGCAGCGGCAGCCAAATTTACCCGTTGTGGTGGTGAAAGGGCCCGAAGATGAAGCCTTCGTGAAAAAGTTAGTCGAACTCTGTCCGAGTGTAAAAGTTATCTCGCCGGATGATGTCGGCAAGTTGGCGGCCACCATTGCTGCTGCTAATTTGATGATGTGTACTGACAGTGCGCCGATGCACTTAGCTGTGGCGGTTCAAACTTATACAATAGCTTTGTTCGGCCCGACTGAACCTGCAAAATTGCTGCCCAAGAGCGATCGCTTTTTGGGAATTAAATCTCCTACTGGTAAAATGGCTGACATTTCTCCTCAAGAGGTTTTGAAGAAAGTTTGGGGAGGCTAATTTAAGAGGGCGGGTTTTGTACGGGAATTATCTGTTGTCTGGAAGTTGGCTTGCTTAACCCGCCCCTTGTATAGTCTTTATCAAAAAGATGAGGCAGAAGTTTAGATTTTAGATTTTAGATTGAGGGATTGAGGGATTGAGGGATTGAGGGATTGAGGGATTGATTGGTCAATACTTCATCTTTCGCTCGCTCCACTATATACTGAAAAACTGCGATTATTCTCCACCGCGAAGAAGCTTTATTGAGTGCATCTCAATGCAAGCAAATATATCTGTAGGGGCGAAGCATGACCGCAATCAATATGGGATTATAACTAATAACTTATATCCGGTCATGCTTCGCCCTCTTCAAAAACCAGATGCACCCACTTTATTGATGGCTGAAGATACTTTCAAAAAGTCGAAACAGCCGGAAACAAAGAAATTAGATCAATAAATTTTGAATTCGGAACAAGCAGAAATTGAGCAAAGGAAAGAGTGGCACCAAGCTTAGTACAAGCAGTAATTTAGCTCCACCAAGCAATATGTGACACCAAGCCACAACACAAAACAAGTGATAGGAATCACAGGGTGTCAATTGTTCAGGAAATAATTGCTTCACAAAAGCCTGAAATCTAGCTAATAAAAAAGTGGTAACAACCTTCGTATAACATTAATATAGCTCGAACAGGGCTGTCAGAAGTTGTCTGAATTCACATCATTTCATTTTTTACGTAAAAATACTGTAGACAATTCAGCAGCGCTACCTCTAAAGTATGAGAATCACTACAAAGCTATATACAGGGGTAGTCAATGATCTTGAACAGCTTGGAATCAAACACAACTCATAAATCAAAGGCAGCCGGGGACGAGTTCATGAGCATTTTAACAAAGAAACTTGAAGCGAAAGAACTTGAGAAACGAGCAAAAAATCTACAGCGCAATTCCTTGGGATTAGGTAAAACTTATCTTCGGATTTTAGAATCTGGAGGGTATCTGGGCTGCTGAGCCGAAATTTCATCCTAATTTCATTTGGCAGTGAAAGACTAGGTTGAGGAGATAAATTTTAGCTCTTGGTCATTGCTTAGCAGTCGTTTCTTGAAAAATGCTAATAAGTAGCTCCGGTTAATTCGGTTGACTTACTTCTTTTGGCAAAATACCAACCGCTAAGCCTGTGGCACTCAACCTCATTTCCTGGAAAATGCCAACGATGATATTTCACAAATATTCTCAATCTCCGGCAATTATTAGCAGCTTTTCAATAACTTTGTTAAGCCTAATTTTGCTAAATTCTCCTACCGCAGTTTTCGCCCACGCGGGACACGGAAATGAATTTCACCAAAGCGGCGAAACAACTCAAACTCCTGCTGCTATTTCTGTAGATGCCGAAACAGCAAAACGGTTGGGAATTAAAGTCTCTCCGGCTACCCGACAGCGACTAGATATCGGCATCAAAACCACAGGACAAATTGAAACTTTGCCAAACCAAAAGGTAGAAGTAACGGCTTCGGTAGCTGGCAAAGTGGTAGAGTTGTTAGTTAAGCCTGGAGACAAGGTATCAAAAGGTCAACCGGTTGCGGTTTTGTCGAGTTCAGAATTAGGACAGTTGCGCGTTGAATCTCTCTCGAAACGAGCGGAAGCTGAGGCAGATTTGCAGCAAGCACAAGGCGATTTGAAACTAGCACGAGAAAATTACGATCGCCAAATTCAAATCTCTGAAGCAGAAATAATACAAGCCCAAACTCAATTAGCAGCAACAACTCAACAGTACAAGCGAGAGCAAGAATTAGTCAATCAGCGTTCTGTTGTCAAAGTTGCTAAGGAAAATTATCAACGTCAGATTGAAATAGCGCAAGCAGAGATAGCGCGGGCGGAAACTGAACTGACTGTGGCTAAGGAACAGTTCGATCGCGATCGCGAGTTAGTTGCGTCAGGGGCGATCGCGCGGCGTACAATGCTAGAGTCGCAATCTCACTTCGCCGAAGCTAAAGCCAATGTTGCCAAGGCAAAAAGCCGTCCCGAAGTTATTAAAGCCGAAACCGAAATTAAACAAGCCGAAGTAGATCTGCCGGTGCGGGAATTGCGCGATTCCCAAAGCAAGGTAGCCGAGGCAAAAGCTCAACTCACCAAGGCTCAGAGCCGCCGGGAAGTGCTGGAAGCCGAGAATCAGGTCAAACGCGCCAAAACTGCCGTCGCAGTCGCTCAGTCGCGCATTCGCTTAGCCGACGCAGCCTATCAAGCGCGGCTGCAACAATTAGGCACTGTTGCGAACGATCGAGGACTTGTCACCGTAATTGCTCCGATTTCTGGTACGATTGCCGATCGCGCCATCACCCCAGGAGAGTCTGTAAGCGCTGAAAAACCGTTGATGAGCGTCTTAAATGACAGCCGGGTTTTTGCCACCGCCAACATCTACGAAAAAGACTTGAATCAGGTAAAACAGGGCCAGGAAGTCAGGGTGAAAGTTGCTAATTTGGGCGATCGTATTTTCAAGGGAAAAATCACCTTAATTGGCTCATCCGTGCAAGGAGAAACGCGAGTTATCCCAGTGAAAGCAGAATTAGATAATAGTAACGGCGAGTTAAAGCCGGGATTGTTTGCTGAGTTGGAAATTTTAACTAACAAAAATGTTACTAATGTTTTAGCAATTCCGATTACAGCGGTAGTAGATGTTAGCGGTAAAAAAACCGTTTACGTCCAAAATGGCGATGCTTATCAAGCGGTTGACATTGAAGTCGGTCAAACTGCGGGGGATTTAGTAGAAATTAAGAGCGGTTTATTCGATGGAGATTTGATTGTAACCCAGCGGGCGCCTCAACTTTACGCACAATCTCTGCGAGGCGGTAGTAAGCCATCAACAAGCGAGGAAAAGAAAGAGGTAAGTCCTAAGGTAACAGAGGTTAACTTTAATAATTTGCCTGTGTCTTTATTGTGGGCGGGAGTTGGGGGAGGAATTGCGATCGCATCCTTGACTTTCACAGCCGGGGTATTTTTGGGAAAACGGCGCAAATTTCCAGCACTAGCAGCATCTCAAAGTCATGCCAAAAATGGTTTTTCTACCTCCGCAGTGGCAATCAATGCGAGTAAAGTAGATGAATTGCCGCATGATGACAACCACCGTGTTAAAAGCCAGGAGGCAGAAACCCAGAGTTTAAAGTAAAATTTTTGTTTACAAGTAATCACCTTGTCTGAGAGTTGATTCATTTATCTGCATCTAGAAATCTGTGCGATTCTTCTCGATCACAAATATACATCATAGGTTTTTTACGCCCTTTGAACTGAGCGCGCATGATTACTCGTTTTGAGCGCTTTGGCGGGACTGGATTGTAGTCTGTTTCGCCAAAGTTTTTTAGAGTTTGTGAGTATTTGTTGGGTGCTTTCATAATAACTATGATGAACATTCGATTGGTTATTTAAAGGATTTGTAAGGTGCGTCGCTACGAGATTGTCGTTTTTTTTGAGGATTGTAGATGGCGACGCACCCTACAGCTACTGACAGCTTACATAACCCTTAAACCAAGAGGGCTGAAGCCCAACAACGTCCGCGAATCTTTCTGAGAACCGCTATAACTTATAAATCAGACTTAAAAGAGAAACGATTTCATCCTAATTTCATTCTTGGGTGTCAATCTAGATTGAATGGCTATTTAACTGTCAACTGTCAACTGTCAACTGTCAACTGTTTAAATGTTCAGCACTATTCTGAGATGGGTAATTAATCGCCGCTGGCTAGTCGTTCTCGCCACCATTATTATTAGTCTTTGGACATTATATATCATCCCCAAAATGTCCCTTGATGTCTTCCCACCTTTTGCGCCGCCGCAAGTCGAAATTCAGACAGAAGCACCGGGCCTCGCACCGGAAGAAATCGAGTCTTTAGTAACACTCCCGATCGAAAGTGCGATTAACGGAACTCCGGGAGTAACAGCAGTGCGATCGTCTTCGGCTGTCGGCATTTCTGCTGTTAAGGTAATCTTTGATTGGGGAACCGAAATATATCAAGCCCGCCAGTTGATTACAGAAAGATTGCAACAAGCTCAAAGCAAACTCCCGGCTGGAGTAGAAACACCACAAATTTCTCCGACAACTTCTCCGGTTGGTTTGGTAATTACCTATGCTTTTACATCAGAAACTACTCCGCTGATGGAAGTGCGCCGTCTGGTAGATTGGCAAGTCACAAATCGCCTTTTGGCAGTGACTGGTGTTGCTCAAATCGTGGCTTACGGCGGCGAACAAAGGCAGTATCAAGTATTAGTCGAACCTGCTAAGCTAAAAGCTTTTAATGTGTCCTTGCAACAAGTTGCAGAAGCGGCGAAAGCTGCCAATGTTAACGCACCGGGAGGCTATTTAATTACACCGGATAAAGAAACGTTAATTCGAGGCGTGGGGCGGATTGAATCGGTGGCAGATTTGCAGCAATCTGCGATCGCCTCTCGTCAAGGAACACCCGTCAGAATTGGTGATGTCGCTGATGTCAAGATTGGTGCTGCAATCAAGCGGGGAAACGGCAGTTTTAACGGCAAAAAAGCTGTGATTGTGATGGTAAACAGACAGCCCGTTGCCGATACTCCGACGGTAACGAAGGCGGTTGAGGCGGCAATGGCTGAGGTACAGCAAGCTTTACCTAAGGATATTAAGGTGACAGTGACTTTCCGGCAGGAAGAGTATATCAACTCTTCGGTGGAAAATGTGCGATCGGCTTTAGTGGAAGGCAGTATCATTGTCACCATCATTCTCATCCCGTTTTTGATGAATTGGCGCACTCTGACGGTGGTTTTGCTCGATTTCTTCCTAACTTGGCTGTTCGGGCTGCTAGCGATGTATTGGCTGGGTTTGGGATTGAATACGATGACTTTGGGTGGTTTGTCGGTGGCGATCGGCACTGCGATCGACGATGCGATTGTTTATGCTGAAAATACCTACCGCAATTTACGAGAAAATACGGCTTCTGAGCATCCGCGCCCGGTGATGGATGTGATTTTTGATGGCTCTCAAGAGGTGCGCGATTCGTTAATTGGAGCAACGGTAATTGGGATTGTGGTGTTTTCGCCGATTTTTACTTTGCCGGGTGTAGAAGGTCGAATTTTTACGCCGATGGGGATTACTTATTTGGTGGTTGTGGTGATTTCTAGTTTAGAATCGCTGTTCGTTTCTCCGGCGCTTTGTGCTATTTTATTGCCGAACAAACGCATGAGTGCCAAGGAACCTTGGTTGCCGAGATTTTGCAAGCGCATCTATCACTTTTTTATCCAATTATCAATGCGGTATTCAGCGATAGTTTTAGTTTTAGCTGCTGCTAGTATGGTGGCTGCTTTAGTTATTTTGCCTTCCTTTGGACGGGTGTTTTTGCCGGAGTTTCAGGAGCAAACTTTGGTGAATACTATTCTGCTTTATCCGGGGGTGTCTTTGGAGACGACGGATAGCGCGGCTTTTGCGATGGAAGATGCACTTAAGGACGATCGCAGATTTGAATACGTGCAAGTGCGATCGGGCAGAGCTCCGGGCGATGCTGATGCTGCGGGTGTCAATTTAGCTCACATCGATATTGGTTTGAGCGAGGAAGGAATGAAAAATCGGTCGAAAACTTTGGAGTATTTGCGGCAGGAATTTGCGAAATTGCCGGGAGTTGCACCAAATATCGGCGGTTTTATTTCTCACCGGATGGATGAGGTTTTGTCCGGTGTCAGAAGTCAAATTGCTGTGAAAATATTTGGCCCGGATTTGAATCAACTTCGTACTATCGGTGCTCAAGTTGAAGCGCAAATGAAAACTGTGAAGGGAATTGTGGATTTGCAACTGGAACCGCAGGTGCCGGTGCAGCAAATTCAAATTAAGTTTAACCGCCAAGCTGCGGGTAGATATGGTTTGAAAATCGGAGAACTTTCGGAAATCATTGAGACTGCTTTAAATGGCAAAGTTGTTTCTCAAGTGTTGGAAGCACAGCAAACTTTTGATTTAGTTGTGTGGTTGCAGCCGTCAGCCAGAAACAATCTCGAAACTATTCAAAATTTGTTGGTTGATACCCCCCCTCTTTCCCCCCCTTATAAAGGGGGGGATGAAAGGGGGGGTAAAATTCCCCTGGCGCAAGTTGCGACTGTTACATACGGTACGGGCCCAAATACGATTAACCGCGAGAATGTTTCTCGGCTGATTGTGGCGGCGGCGAATGCGAAAGGTAGGGATTTGCGATCGGTTGTGAATGAAATTCAAGCTAAAGTCAAACGGGAGGTGCAGTTACCGTTTGGTTATTTTATCCAGTACGGCGGTCAATTTGAGGCGGAACAAAGGGCTTCGCAGAATATTATGGTGTTTAGCGCGATCGCCTTTTTGGTGATTACCGTCTTGATGTACTTGTCCGTTAAGTCGATCGCTTCAACTGCGATGATTATGATCAATTTGCCGATCGGCTTAGTTGGAGGAGTAATTGCTGTAGCTTTGACTGGCGGTATAATTTCCGTCGCTTCCCTGGTTGGGTTTGTCACATTATTCGGCGTAGCTACCCGCAACGGCTTGCTGTTAGTAGACAACTATAACTCTAAATTTGCTGAAGGAATGCCCTTTCAAGAAGCCGTTGTTAAAGGCTCGATGGAACGCCTCAACGCCATTTTAATGACCGCTTTAACTTCAGCTTTGGGTTTAGCACCGTTAGTCTTAGAAGGCGGGCCAGGAAAAGAAATATTACAACCTTTGTCGATCGTAGTTTTAGGAGGATTGTTTACTTCTACGGCGTTAACTCTGTTAGTTTTGCCAGCCTTGTATGCTCAATTTGGGAAATTTTTACGACCTCAACAACCTGAGCCTGTTGCTGAAGATGAAAAAACTGGTTTAAGTGTTTTTTAGCAACGATTCGGGCTATTGCTGAAGATTTTTTGATGATTTTCCTTGACAAGCGAATTTTTTCATGGTACCCGCCACGTGATTTATCCGTGGAATCAATCCCAAATCGAAAATCCTCAAGCCCCCGAATTTATCCGTGGAGTCGCCTCTAAAATCTAAAATCTAAAATCTAAAATCTAAAATCGATTGACGCCCTGTTTTAAAATGCCATAATTTACGAATAATTGTCCGTAAAGAGTCAAGCACATGAAAACGATCAAATCAAGTTTAATTATTCTCGGCAGTATCGGACTGCTGTTTTTGGGAGCTTGCGGTAAAGGCGACGAAGCAAGCGATACAAAAATCACTCCCACACCCCCTCCTGCTGCTTCAAAACCTGCGTCTTCCGCTCCCGCTGCTGCTCCTGCTGGTGCAAAAGGAGCTAAAGGCGGTCAAGTTGTCAATGCTGGAGCTTACCATTTAGAGTTTGTACCTGAAAAACAAGCTACTGGAACTCACTTAGATTTGTACCTGCAAAAAGGCGATAAAAAGGAACCGGTTCCTGACGCAAAAGTGTCAGCACAAGTGCAGTTGCCGAGTGGAAAGCAACAAACCCTAGCTCTCAAATACGATCCTGAAGGCAAACATTACGCTGTTGTATTTCCCGGCAAAGATCCAGGCCAGTATCCTGTGAAGGTGAATGCGGATATTAAGGGAGAAAAAGTAGACGGTCGTTTTACATTCACTCAATAGTTTGAGTTGAATTTAGTTGTAAAAACCCGGTCGGATCGACCGGGGTTTTGTTAATTTAGAGTTGAAGAATTAATTATATCCTAACGCAATTGGTACTTTTCAAAAGGTACGTAGTTGCGCTTTAGCGCTAAAGCGCAACTACGTACCTAGCGCGACATAAGGTTACTTTTTATGAGAATTTTGCTAGTTGAAGATGAGCCAGATTTAGGAAAGGCGATCGATCGCACTTTGAAGCAAGAAAAATACATAGTTGACTGGGCCCAGGATGGGAATGAAGCTTGGGAATATCTAGACAGTCAGTGGACGGAATACACCCTAGCCATCTTTGACTGGTTGCTTCCGGGATTGTCGGGAATAGAATTGCTGCGAAGATTGCGCGCCAAACATAGTTTTTTGCCAGTTTTGATGCTGACAGCCAAAGACAGGATGGAAGATAAAGTGGCGGGATTGGATGCGGGGGCTGACGATTATTTAGTCAAGCCCTTCGGGATGGCGGAACTGTTAGCAAGGTTGCGGGCGCTGCAAAGGCGATCGCCCCAAATACAGCCCCAACAGATACAAATCGGAAATCTCGCCTTAGATTGCGGGAATCGCACAGCTTTTTATCTCAATCAAAACGGCACCAACCAAACAATTTCGCTGACTAACAAAGAATTTCAATTGTTAGAATATTTGATGAAACATCCGAACCAAATTGTCACGACTGACCAAATTCGGAATCAGATATGGGAAGCCAGCGCAGATACTTTTAGCAATGTAGTAGCCGCTCAAGTGCGCTTGCTGCGGCGCAAACTCGAATCCGTTGGCTGTGCGAACTTAATTGAAACTGTCCACGGCGTCGGATATCGGATGAAAAGTTGAATTCTGCCTTCAAAATTACTTTTAGACTCGGCGGTTGAAACCGCGTCTACACAAACAATGTCCGCCTCCGCGGACTAAGAAAAGTTGAAATCGCATTTACACAAACAAAGTCCGCCTTTGCGGACTCAGAAAAGACTATTTATTTTCCTCCCTTCTACTAATTCTCTCTTTTCTCCTTCTCTGCGTCCTCTGCGTTCTCTGCGGTAAATAAAAAAATATCATCCCAATCAATTACCAATTACCAATTACCAATTACCCAATCATGAATTGTGAATCAAAATAAACTATTTAACCGCACTCGATCGCAATTAGCGATTTCCTACGCCGCAGTCATGGGTTTGATTTTAAGCTTGTTGGGATTTGGTGTATATAAGGCGATCGCCCACGCGCACTGGATTGCGATCGATCGCGAACTAGAATCGGTAGCGGGGACACTCCACGATAGCCTCGAAATCAAGCTACAGCAACCCGGACGCCTAGAACCAATCGTCAATGAACTTTTGCCAAACCTCCGCGTAATTGGAGTTAACGGCGTTAAAGAACAGTTAGCCGATCGCCATATTTTAAGCGCTATCAACCAAAGCTATTACTATATTCGTTTATTTGACTCTTCTGGGAAATTGATTGCTACAGCAGGCGCTTATCCCGAAACATTGCCGCCGATATTTAACTCCCAACACTGGCAAACAATCGCTGACAGCAAAGGGAATATTTATCACCAAATTTCTGTATCACTGCACACAAACACCCTGGAAGATTGGGGATACTTTCAAGTAGGACGGAGCTTGCAAGACTTCAACAGTTATCTCAGTACAGTGAGATTAATTTTGAAATTAGGATTGCCGACAGCCTTGATT
Source organism: Microcoleus sp. PH2017_34_RAT_O_A (assembly GCF_020737885.1). NCBI lineage: Bacteria > Bacillati > Cyanobacteriota > Cyanophyceae > Oscillatoriales > Microcoleaceae > Microcoleus > Microcoleus sp. PH2017_34_RAT_O_A. Next base: position 24,055 of record NZ_JAEQDD010000061.1, read on the forward strand.
TTGGTGGTTTTTTCTAGTTGGTGGCTGGCAGGATTGGCAATGAAACCGATTTATTCTTCTTACCGACAAATCCAACAGTTTACGGCGGATGCTGCCCACGAATTGCGAACGCCTTTAGCGGCATCTCAAGCCACTGTAGAATCGGCGCTGTTAATGCCACAATTGGATGAGAAAGAAGCACGGGAAATTTTGCAGACTGTCGATCGCCAAAACCGACGATTGACTCAGTTAGTCACTGATTTGTTGCTGTTGGCGCGGATGGACTCTCAGGTGAAATCCGTTAGCGAAGCCCTCGAAGAGGATCGCCCTCAGCTTTGTTGTTTAAACGACTTGGTGGGCGATTTAGTCGAGGAATTGGCTGCTTTGGCGAGATCCTCCCAGGTAGCGCTAACATCCGAAATCCGCGTACAGCATCCATTGAATGTTGTCGGAGATGCCGATCGACTTTACCGTCTCGTTACTAACTTAATTGTCAACGCCATTCAATACACTCCCCCTGGCGGAAAAGTCACAGTAATCTTAGATTGCACTCACCAAGAGGCGATAATTCAGGTGCAAGATACCGGGATTGGGATAGCGGCGGCAGATTTAGGGCGGATATTCGATCGCTTTTACCGAGTCAACAAATCTCGATCGCGCCATACCGGCGGATCGGGACTCGGATTGGCGATCGCCCGCGCGATCGCCCGCGCACACCGCGGCAGCCTCAGCGCCCGCAGCGAATTGGGTTCTGGTAGCACATTTCTCCTGCGGTTGCCTTTGTGAGCTACTATGTGGGGGAAACTGACATCTTGCACCATTTTCAAGAACAGGCAAGATGCCTGTTCCACAAAGACTAAATCTTGTTGTGGGGTGGGCATCCTGCCCGCCGATGATAGTTTGCACCATTTTCAAGAACAGGCAAGATGCCTGTTCCACAAAAACTAAATCTTGTTGTGGGGAGTAGGGGTTGGGCATCCTGCCCGCCCGTGAAAGGCTTATTGAGAATTGTGCAAGATGTGAGGAAAACCGAATCATCTTTTTGTGGTAATCCCTTCGGCAATATGTAGCGCGATCGCCCAAAATCAATAAATAGTGATTAATCATCAGTCAGCAGAGAGAAAATCTATGACAGTTTTAGAACAGGGAACAATCTCAATCCATACCGAGAATATTTTCCCGATTATCAAGAAATCGCTATACACCGACCACGAAGTCTTCTTGCGGGAACTAATTTCTAACGCCGTCGATGCCATAGCCAAACTCAAAATGGTTTCCCGTTCCGGCGAATACAGCGGCGACATTGGCGAACCACAAATCAATATTGCGATCGACAAAGAAAACAAAACACTCTCAATTACCGACAACGGCATCGGGATGACAGCCGACGAAGTAAAAAAATACATCAATCAAGTCGCCTTCTCCAGCGCCGAAGAATTTATTCAAAAATATCAAGGCAGTGGCGACGACGCAATTATCGGCCACTTTGGACTCGGTTTCTACTCTTCTTTCATGGTCGCTCAGAAAGTAGACATAGACACCCTTTCTTACCAAGAAGGCGCACAAGCAGTACATTGGTATTGCGATGGTTCACCCGCTTTTGAACTATCAGAATCCGCCCGCACCGAACGCGGCACTACGATTACTCTCACTCTCCAAGACGAAGAACTAGAATATGTAGAAGCCACTCGCATTAAGCAGCTAATCAAAACTTACTGCGATTTCATGCCAGTTCCGATCAAATTTGAGGGAGAGGAACTCAACAAGCACAAGGCAATTTGGCGGGAAGCAGCCAGCAATTTGCAGAAAGAAGATTACTTAGAATTGTACCGCTATCTTTATCCGTTTCAAGACGAACCGCTACTTTGGGTACACCTGAATACAGATTATCCTTTCATTGTCAACGGCATTCTTTTCTTTCCCAAACTGCGGCCGGATGTCGATGTTACCCAAGGTAATATCAAGCTATTTTGCAACCAAGTTTTTGTCAGCGATCACTGCGAAGAAATCATCCCAAAATTCTTGATGCCGCTGCGGGGAGTCATTGACAGTACCGATATTCCCCTGAACGTTTCTCGCAGTTCTTTGCAAAGCAATCGCACAGTCAGAAGAATCGCTGATTATATTGCGAAGAAAGTGGGCGATCGCCTAAAAGAACTTTACCGCGACGACCGCGATGAATACATCCGTTGCTGGCAAGATATCGGCACTTTTGTCAAGTTTGGATCTCTCAACGATGATAAGTTCAAAAAACAAGTCGAAGATATCTTAATCTACCGCAGCACCTACGAACCAACAGCAGAAAAACCAGAAATTGCAACGCCAGAAGTGCAGGTGCAAACTGAGGACGGAGATTTGTGGCAAGATGTCACTCCCAAATCGGACAGTTCTAGTTCGACGCAACCTTACACGACGCTGAAAGAGTATTTGGAACGCAATCAAAAACGCCACGAAAACCGCGTATTTTACTGCACAGAACCTGCGTCACAAGCAACTTACGTCGCCCTGCACAAAAGCCAAGGTTTAGAAGTGCTGTTTATGGATTCTTTCATTGACACGCACTTTATCAGTTTCTTGGAACGCGAATACTCAGATGTTAAATTCTCGCGGGTGGATTCCGACATCGACGACACACTAATTGACAAAGAAAAAGAAGCCGAAATTGTCGATCCGGCGACTAATAAAACTCGCAGCGAACAAGTTAAAGAACTGTTCCAAAATGCTCTCAACAAGCCAAAAGTAAACATCCGCACAGAAGCTTTGAAGTCTGACTCTGCTGAGGCGGCGCCACCTGCGATCGTCCTGTTACCAGAAGCTTTGCGCCGGATGCGCGATATGACGGCGCTTTTGCAGCAGCAAGCAGCGCAATTCCCCGATGAACACGTTTTGCTGGTGAATACGTCTCACCCGCTGATTCAAAATCTGGCTAATTTGAGTCAGGGTGCGATTATTCAAGGCGGCGGCGAGTCTCCCTCGGCGCAGTTGGCCAGCATGATTTGTCACCACGTTTATGACTTGGCTTTGATGGCCCAGAAGGGTTTCGATGCTGAAGGGATGCAGGAGTTTGTCGAGCGATCGAACCACGTCTTGACAAAATTGACTGAACGTGCAATGTAATTAACCCCCCTCCCTTGCTAAGGGGGAGTGGTTTTATACAAACTAGGTACGTTGTTGGGCTTCAGCCCTCTTTATAAGATTAGGAAAGAGGGCTAAAGCCCAACAACATACCTTAGCCCAAGCGCAAGCCAACTGCGGAAGCAAAAGTTGATTTCCCTTGCTGAGAGAGCGATCGGAGGTTTTCTTGTCCCCCCCTTAACAAGGGGGGCTAGGGGGGTTCTACGCAGTTGATATATAATAAAAGGCTGCATCAAAAAAAAGTAGTCTGGAGGGCAATATGTCACGGAAATGTCAGCTAACGGGCAAGAAGGCGAACAACGGTTTTGCGGTTTCTCACTCGCACCACCGCACTCACAAGTTGCAAGGCGCTAATTTGCAGTGGAAGCGGATTTGGTGGCCGCAGGAGAAGCGTTGGGTCAAGTTACACCTTTCTACGAAGGCGATTAAAACCTTGGAGCACAAGGGTTTGGAAATTATGGCTAAGGAAGCTGGAATTAATCTTTACAAGCTTTAAATAATCTTGTTAGTTGAGCAAAGGGCGATCGTATACATTAAAAGTGCGATCGCCCTTACTTTTATATACTGAAAAAGTTGAGGCAGAAACCGGGTTTTTTTAGATAAACACTGCATCATAACCTTAAATTTAGATAAAAAACCCGGTTTCTTGGGCATTGATGCGTCCAGGAAATTTTAACTTTTAGAGAAAAACCTGGATTAGAGGAATTTTCGGCATTTCAGTAAATAAGTAGTCATCCTCCCCTTACCTTTAACTTCGATCGCACCGCGGCTTTCAAAAAAATACTTTTCTCGCAATTGCTGATAAGTTGCCACTGTCACCTGAATGCACCCAGGCGAACCGTGAGATTCCATGCGGGAAGCTGTGTTAACGGTGTCTCCCCACAAATCGTAAATAAATTTTTTAATGCCGATGACTCCAGCGACAACCGGGCCGGTATTGATCCCGATTCTGATACTAAAATCTTGATTGTGGGTATTGCTGAATTCAATAATTGCCTGCTGCATATCCAGGGCCATTTCTGCGATCGCCTCTGCGTGATCTGGGCGAGTAATTGGCAGCCCTCCCACTACCATGTAAGCATCGCCAATCGTCTTAATTTTTTCCAAACCGTGCCTTTCTGCTAAGTTGTCAAAAGTCGAAAAAATATCATTCAGCAACGCAACTAATTCTGTTGGAGAAACTCGCGCACTCAATTGAGTAAAACCTACGATGTCCGCAAATAATACAGTAACATCAGCAAAAGTATCTGCGATCGTGCTATCTCCCCGCTTCAACCGATTTGCTATTTCTTCAGGCAAAATATTCAACAACAACCGTTCTGACTGTGCTTGTTGAACTCGCAGTGCATTTAAAGTTTCATTGAGAGCATTAGTTCGTTCTTCAACTCTAGATTCTAACTCTTCATTCAGCTTGCAAAGCGCAATTTCAGCCCGCCTGCGGTCTGTGACATCCGTACCGATTGCCAGCAGCCCCGCGAACTTTCCGGCCGCATCAAACAGCGGTTTATTTGCCCAGGATACGCAAACGCGAGATCCACTGCGCCGCATACTTTCATTTTCATTTGTTGTATACTGTTCCGGGTTATTTAAAATATTGCTCAATAACACGGCCAGGTCGTTTCCCCCTGTATCTGTCTGGGGTAGAATTGTGCCAACTGCGTGTTTTCCCAGTATTTCTTCTTCTCTGTAACCAAAAAAATTCTGTGCAAACTCGTTAAAAAAAGTAATATTACCTTCTGTATCTAGTTTTAAAATAATGCTGTTAGCATTTTCGACCAATTCCCGATACTTAACTTCGCTTTGCCGCAGCAAATCCTCTGCTGATGCGCGTTCTGCTACTGTGGCAGCTAACAGCAGCGAAGTAATTACAATTACGCTCATGAAAGCCTGCAAAAATAAGATTGCTTGATTAATATTTATGGCTTTGGTAATAAACGGGCCAGATCCCTGAGAGCCTCCCCAAATGGCAATACTGGATACAATAAAATATGCTAAAACAGCTCCGCGCTGACCGAATTGAATGGTTGCCCAAATCACCAACGGAAATGGCAAGTATTCTAGGGGATAGCCGGATAGATTACTATCAGTTTTTGATGTGTATACTAGCCAACTGACTATTATTAATAGTAGCAAACATATGGCGCATAAAATTATATTTACAAGTGTTTTAATCTTAATTTTTTGTTGATTGCGTGTCGCTATCTTTTGGTAAAAGATTAGCAGCATAGGAGTAAAAATCAAAACTCCTAAGGTGTCTCCAAGATACCAATTCCACCGAATTTCCCAATATTCGCTCCAGTCAATAAGACCAGTCAAACACAGCCGCAGCGTGCCGAGAGTGCAGTTGATTTGAGTGGCAACTACAGCACCGCAAAAGATTAAACTGACTACATCAATTAGTCGATCCAGTGAGGGGCGAAACTTGAACTGTTGCAGCAAAGTAAATGCACATAAAGCTTGCAAACAACCGCAAAAAGCACTAATTGTTGCATTTATTAAGGATATTTTGAGGTTGAGAGTCTCGTAAAAAAATACGCCTAAAGCTATTCCCGGCCAAAGGCGCCGACCAAATAATAAAACTGCTGCTTGGGCAATTCCTGCGGGCGGCCAGACGCAGGTAGCTAATTTATTCACGCCGGGGATTGAAGATGCTATTTTAGCTCCTAAAGCGTAAGCAAAGGCAATGACAGCTATTTTTCCTAAATATTGCCAATTTATAGATTGAATAAATCGCATAAATTGATTTTTGTTTTGGTTCATAGTGACTTTTATATTTTTAACTAACTATACCAACCGTCAAAACTATTAGGGAATTTTTAATTATTTAAATAGAATTGTTGGCTTTGTTTGTACGGGCTAAGCACAGGTGCGTTGCTACTCAAAAAATTGATTTAAATTGAGGTTTTTTCACTAGCGACACACCCTACAACTACTATTACTTCTTCCTTTTTGCCTCTTTCATCTTCCTTATTTTATAACTTGATTCCTGTGAGAAAATAAGTGTTCATCTCGCCTTTGCCTTTGACTTCAATGGTGCCGCGACTTTCTAATAAATACTTGTCCTGCAATCGCTCGTAAGTTGCAGATGTAACTTGAATTTGACCGGGTAAGCCGTGAGATTCCATACGGGAAGCGGTGTTAACTGTGTCTCCCCACAAATCGTAGATAAATTTTTTGATGCCGATGACTCCGGCGACAACCGGGCCGCTGTTGATGCCGATTCTGATGCTGAAATCTTGATTGTTGGTATTGCTGAAGTCAATAATTGCCTGCTGCATATCCAGGGCCATTTGGGCGATCGCCTCTGCGTGATCGCTGCGGGGCATCGGCAGCCCTCCAACTACCATATAAGCGTCACCAATGGTTTTGATTTTTTCCAATCCGTGCTTTTGGGCTAGGCGATCGAATGTCGAAAAAATCTCGTTAAGCAAGGAAACTAATTCCGGCGGAGAAATTTGGGAGCTAATTTGAGTAAAACCGACTATATCTGCAAACAATACTGTGACTTCGGCAAAAGTATCGGCGATGATGCTTTGGTCTTGTTTGAGTCTTTCGGCGATCGCTTGCGGCAAAACGTTGAGGAGGAGACGGTCAGATTTTTCTTGTTCTAAGCGCAAAGCTGCTTCAGCTTCTTTGCGAGTTGTGATATCTTCGACAGTACCTTCGTAATAAAGCAAATTTCCATGTATGTCGCAGACAGTATAAGCATTTTCGGAAATCCAAATTATACTGCCATCTTGGCGGTAAACTTGAGATTCAAAATCCGATACTTTGCCGTTTGTTCGCATTAAGTGGATGACTTCGGCGCGGCGTTCCGGGTCTACATATAGCTGGCGGTTGATATCAGTTAACTTTTCCAGCATTTCCTCACAGGAACTGTAACCATAAATGCGAATTAAAGCTGGGTTAACGCTAAGATATTCTCCATCTGGAGTAGTTTGAAAGATGCCGACGATCGCATTTTCAAATATGCTGCGGTATTTTGCCTCAGCTTGTCGCAGGGCTGCTTCAGCGCGCTGGCGTTCTCGCGCTTCCACTGCAAAAGTTACAGAGTCTGTTAGAGAAACAGCGAAACTTTGTTCTTCGATAGTCCAATAACGCGGCATTCCTACGTGTTCCAAACAGAGGACTCCTGCTGTTTCTCCGCCTATCTGAATCGGCGTATCTAGCATGGAAGTGATGCCTAACGGAATTAGGTAAGCTTCCACAAATTCTCTAGTTCTAAAATCTTTTTGGGCGTCAAAGGCAGCAATTGCGCGCTCTTCTCGGAGTGCTTGAAAATAGACAGGATAGTCTGCTTCTGCTAATTCCATACCCTCTGAGTGCTGGTTGAGGGCGCGATCGAACAAATCCAGGCACTCCATCTTGGATTTAGGGCGATCGTACAACCAGATACTCGATCGCGCAACTTCCAGAGTACGGCTAGCAGTTTCAGTGATTTCTTGAAGCGCTTTGGTTAAGTCGCCTTGATTCAGCGCTTTATTTTTGGCTAAATCAATTAATGCCGATTTCTGTTTCTGTAGCTGAAGTTCGCTTTGTTTCAGGGCATTTGTCCGCTCTGCAACTCGGATTTCCAGCTTTTCGTTCAGATGAAGCAGCTCTATTTCAGCTTTTCGGCGATCGGTGATATCTGTCCCGATGCAGAGGATGCCCAAAAGTTCTCCTGCTGCATCAACCAGCGGCTTATTTGCCCAAGACACCCAAACGCGAGATCCGTTACGCCGAATATTTTCATTTTCATAGCTAGTAAAGCGATCGGGATTTTGTAAAATCTGATTGTAAACCAACTCTAAGTTATTCCCTTCGATGTCGCTCATGGGAATGATTGTTCCCACAGCACTTTTCCCCAGGATTTCTTCCTGATTGTAGCCAAAGAATATTTCTGCAAACTCATTAAAAAAAGTAATCGTGCCGTCGGGAGATAGTTTGACAATAATACTGTTAGCATTTTCCACCAATTCTCGATATTTAATTTCGCTTACTCGCAGAGATTTTTCTGCCTCCGCGCGTTCGGCTACCGTCGCGGCTAATAACAACGAAGTAATCGTAACTACCGCCATAAAAGCTTGTAAAAATAAGATAGCCTGACTAATATTTTCGGCTTTAGCTATAAATGGCCCAGATCCGTGAGAACTGCCAAAAATTGCGATACTTGACACAAGAAACGATCCTAAGACAGCGGCCCGCTGACCGAATTGGAGCGACGCCCAAATTATCAAAGGAAACGGCAAATATTCCAGGGGATAGCGAGAAATAGAAGCTTCATTTTTTGACTCAAAGACAAGCCAGCTTACCCCAATTAATAATATTAACCATACTCCCCGCCAAATTAAATAATTTTTAGGGAGTTCGGTTTGTCTTTTTAAGCGATCGGCGGTTGCCTTAGGACGCAAAAATATTAAAATCAAAGGAGTTAAAATTAAAACTCCCATTGCATCTCCCAGCCACCAATTCCACCGGAGCGACCAGTATTCTGCCCAATCTACTTTGCCAGCTAAATATATGGAAAACGCGCCAATAGTGCAACTAATCTGAGTAGAAACTAAACCGCCCAATAAAATTAAATTAACTACATCTTTCAAACGTTCTAGAGACGGACGAAACCCCAGCCAGCGCAGCACAGTGGCTGCAAAAACAGCTTGCAAAACTGCTCCTACGTTGCCTCCCACCCAAATTGCAAATATCTGTTCGCTTGGGTTAACTAAATTGAGGAAAAATATACCCAAAACAATCGCAGGCCAGGCTTTTGGGCCAAACAATAAAAGTCCGGCTTGTGCAATTCCTGCGGGCGGCCACACCGAGGAAGCAAAGGGATTGACACCTTGAATTGCAAATGCTAGCCTCGCCCCCACGGCGTAAGCGATCGCCACGAGAGTTACTTGGGCTAAGTAGCGCCCTATTCGGGATTGAGGGAATCGAAGAAACTGATTTAGGTTCAGATTCATGTCGAGTTTTAAGTTTTATATAAGTTTATGTAGGGTGCGCTGCGCGCACCTTGCTAGCCTCAATGTAGGTGCAGCAAGCACCTTATACCAATTTTTTGTGAGGCTACTCCCGAATCCGATCCCCCCTAACCCCCCTTAATTAAGGGGGGGACAAGATTCCGGTCAAAGTCCCCCCTCCCACCAGGGGAATTTAGGGGATCGAGATATATGCAACTTCACATTAAATTGGTATTACCGTTACAAAAACTTATTTGATGGCAGCATCAATCCACTGTTTTAAAGTAGAATTGACTTCCTCAATCAGAATTTCATGGGCTTTGTGAGTTGCTCTTTCCACAACTTCAACTTTCCCTAATTTCACCGAACGACCCGGAACAATGCGATAGGGAATGCCGATTAAATCTGCATCTTTGAATTTAACTCCTGCTCGTTCGTCGCGGTCATCTAGTAAGGTTTCAATTCCGGATTGGTTGAGTTCATTGTAGAGTTTTTCGGCGACTTCTACTTGTTGGGCGTCGGAAATATTGGGGATGCTAATGATGGCGTGATACGGCGCGATCGCCACTGGCCAGATTATTCCGTCTTTATCGTAGGATTGTTCTACCGCAGATTGAGCCAGCCGCGACACGCCGACGCCGTAGCAGCCCATGATAAAGGGCATTTCTTCGCCTTGTTCGCTGGTGTAGGTGGCGCCCATGGCTTGCGAGTATTTGGTGCCTAATTGGAAGATGTGGCCGACTTCGATGCCTCTGGCGGTTTGCAAAGTTTGTTCGGGATTGTGCACCGCCCGATCGCCCTTTTTAGCAGTTCTGACGCCCACAACCGTTGCTGGCAGAGGAAATTCTTTACCCCAATTGGCGCCGACCACGTGGTATCCTGACTCGTTAGAACCAGTGACAAAGTTTGTTAGATCGACGGCAGTGCGATCGATCAAACGCAAAAACTTAGAATTTACCTCCTTACTTCCAGCGATATAATCATCAGCAACATCCGGAGCCATATAACCCAGAGGCAAAGATTTAGCCGCCCATTTCCGCTGAGCTTCCACATCAGGAACAGTCAAAAACAAAACAGTTTTAGCTTGATAATTTCCCGCTAACTTTGTCAATTCATTCAGCAACTTTACCTGATTCACATCTTGGTCACCGCGAATGCTTACCAACACCAAGACAGTCATGCCATTATCATAAACAGCCTGATAAAGCACATTTTTGACAACTTGCGTCGGAGAACACTTCAAAAACTTGCAAAGTTTAGCAATTGTTTCAGTTCCCGGCGTTTCCCGCTTTTCAAAACTTGCAAAAGGCGAAGCTTGGGCATCAGCAGGCATCGACACAGCCTTCTCCACATTAGCAGCATACTGACCATCTTCAGTATATAGAACTTCATCCTCACCCGCTTCTGCCAGCACCATAAACTCTTGAGAACCAGAGCCGCCAATCGCACCAGAATCAGCATCTACCGCTCGGAATTCCAAGCCCGATCGGCGCAGCATATTGCTGTAAGCTTGAGCCATATCCTGATAAGTTTTCTTCAAACTTTCTTCACTCGTGTGGAAAGAATAGCCATCTTTCATAATAAATTCGCGACCGCGCATCAACCCAAAACGCGGGCGAATTTCATCACGAAACTTAGTTTGAATTTGATAGAGATGTACGGGTAATTGCCGATAAGAACGAATCATATCCTTAGCAATTGTAGTAATTACCTCTTCGTGAGTCGGGCCCAGTCCCACTTCTCGCTGCTGCCTATCCTTCATAGCAAACATGATACCTTCAGCTTGAGTGTAGGTATCCCAGCGGCCGGATTCCCGCCACAAATCGGCCGGTTGCAGTTGCGGGAGGAGACATTCTTGAGCGCCGGTAGCGTCCATTTCTTCGCGCACAATTTGGGATACTTTTTTAAGAACTCGCCACATCAAAGGGAGATAAGCGTAAATACCGCTACCGATGCGTCGGATGTATCCAGCACGGAGTAATAGTTTGTGGCTGGGGATTTCTGCTTCTGCGGGGTCTTCCCGCAGGGTGACGAAAAGCATTTGAGAGAGTCGCATTGGCTGATTTCCTTAAAATACCGGATAATTGTCATCTCAGATTAACTTCTGATATTATCAGAACTCAGCCTGATTTGATGAAATCTATGAATAAACTTTGGAAAAATTATCAAAAAGGTATGGCAGCATTTGATAATTGTCACCATCCTACTCTCCTATCTCAGTGGATTGCATTACAAGATGAAATTGGAGAATTTGTGCGAGAACCTAACTTAAGCGAAATTTGGGATATTCTTCATGCTGCTGGTCGATTGCTGTACAAATTAATCGGAATTCCTTTACATCTGGTAGCCTATCCTACTGTTCGCAAACACAGCGAACGTTTTGAGGAGTACGGCTGTATTCGCAGCCGGCGCAACTGTGAGGGGAAATGCTGCAAACAGTTGACGGTTGATAGTTGACAGTTGACAGTTGACGGTTGACAGTTGATAGTTGACAGGGGGAGCATCTCAGTTTTGTAAAAAGCATTTTTTTATTATTCATAGTGCGAGCGTCCCCGCTCGCGTACTGTACAATACGCGAGCGGGGACGCTCGCACTATAAATGCAAAACACAGATGCTCCCGTTGACAGGTAGGGGCAGTGCCCCCGTGAGAACCCTCTCTTAGTTGATAGTTGCCCGTGAGGTTTTTAAACAGTTTATAGCTGATAATTCTCATAACCAGATTCATTCACGATCAATTCGCAAAACAATATCTCAAAGAACTATTAACCCCTCTCGGTAATGTCGCAACCAGCCATGACATTGCTGGAGAAGTGAGGCAGATTGACGTTTTCTTTGCCCCAAAAGCGGAACCGGATGTAGAACCCACAGCCCTCGGCATTCTGGGTCAAATTGCAGCAAAACCCGCTGTAATTGAACCATTCCGCAGTCCTGTGCAAACCGGAGAAATTCGCAGTTGTCTGGGTAAACTCTTTGATGTCCATGCCGAATATGAACGAGTCGCCACTAGAGATAATACCCGGATTGCAGAGGCTGATTTGCCGCAACTCTGGATACTGTCGCCGACTGTTTCCGATGCGATGCTAGCTGGATTTGGGGCGACTTCTGAACCTGAAAATTGGGTAAGTGGAGTTTATTTTTTGAATGTGTCTCTGAAAGCAGCAATCATTGCTATTCACCAACTCCCCCGCACTCCCGAAACGCTGTGGCTGAGGGTTTTGGGGAAGGGAAACGTGCAAAAGCAAGCTATTACCGAATTGAGAGAATTACCGTCTGATAATTTGTTTCGGTTGAACGCGTTAGAATTGTTGTACAACTTGCGAACGATATGAGAAGTCCGCCAAGACATAGATCGAGAAGATCGGGAGTTAATTATGGAACTGTCACCGCTCTATTTAAAACGGCTTGAAGAAGCAACTCAGCAAGGTATTCAGCAAGGTATTCAGCAAGGTATTCAGCAAAGTAAACGCGAGACTCTTGAGAGTATATTACAAGTAAGATTTGGCGAAATCGATGAAGAATTAGCCCCAATAATTGAGCCTTTGATTCAACTTGAACCTCTTGAAATCATACGACTGATTATGCAGCTCGATCGCCCGGAATTACTAGCTCGTTTTCTCCCGGAAAAATCAAACGGAATCCTAACTATAGAGCGCACTCTACGATATGTAGGGTGCGCCGCATCGTACCTTACTACTATAGATCGCCCCCGCTTCAAACTTGCCGGGTGCATCTGGTTTTTGAAGAGGGCGAAGCATGACCGCATATAAGTTATTAGTTATAATCTTATATTCACTGCGGTCATGCTTCGCCCCTACAAACATTTGCCTTTTTTGGGCGAACTCTGCTGCTATCACTCACAAAAAAAACCATTTCTGACTTTAGAGGGATTTATTCTTCAGCTTCAAGAGCCATAATCAGCAGTAAGGATGACATAGCTAGAGAACTGATTTACTACTCATCCGGATTGCACGAATCAAGGCTTCTGTAAGATAAAGCCTGACGAAACAAACCACCATCTAAAAAGTTGCAAATCCCCTACTTAAAAGTTAGGGGCAGATTTCAATATGCCTAATTCGGCATCAAACTTTAGGAGGTAATTTATGTTTGAAAGCGAGTTATTAATGTCGCTGTACAGCCCCAAATTCAATATTGCTCAAATGCCAATAGAAATAGATGTCCCGTTTGACCACCCCGATCTCGGAGGGCTGATGTTTCTGAGCCCTCAGTTTTTTGTGGCATTAATCGCCGGAGTCATCATGGCTTTTGGCTTCCAATTCCTGTTAACAAATTTCTCGATCGCTGCTAAAATCTCCAACTGGGACGAGGCTTTACCCGACGATGACGATGATGAGTCCGAAACTTTGGGCACTAAAGTTCGCAAAATCGAAGGCTTAGTCGGCGGTTGGATTTTAGTCACAGTTAACCTAGCTTTATTCTTAGCTTGTTTTCTGGCGGTCAAACTAACTTCAATTGCCTCGGTAGATGGAGCGGCAATTATTGGTGTGGTCATTTGGTCGGCGTACTTTTTAACGCTGGTATGGCTCGGTTCTAGCGCCGTCGGTTCGATGATTGGTTCCTTGATTAAAACTGCTTTTTCCGGCATTCAAGGTGTCATGGGTACTGCTGGTTCTGCGATCGGCGGCAAGATGGCTAGCGACCAAATGGTAAACACTGTAGAGGCGTCTGTGGCTGCTGTCCGCCGCGAGTTGGGCTCGGCTGTAGACCCGGATAGCATTCGCGAAACCATCCAAGATTATGTCGGTTCTTTGCAGTTACCGAAGCTGGATGTTAAGGAAATTCGCGGTCAATTTGAAAAGTTGCTGGGCGATACTGATATCAAATCTCTGGCGGGAAGCGATGTTCTGAAGAATGTTAACCGCCAGACTTTTGTGGATTTAATTAGCAGCCGCAGCGATTTTTCTAAGGAAGAAATCAATCAAGTTGCCGACCAACTCGAAGGTGTTTGGAAGCAAACTTTCGGCAAGCAGCAAGATAAGAAAGACCCGAATTTAGAGTTGGTTGATTTTCTCAAGTTTGCGGCTCCAGATTTGCTGAAGTCTGATGAACTCAATGCCAAGCTATCTCAAATTCTGGAAACTCGGGAAAACAAATCAGAATCCAGCAGCGGCATGAAGCGCGCGATGCTGTTGGGTGTGGAAGCTCTTGTCGGCACTGTTTTGTCGCGGACGGATTTGTCGGATTTGGATGTGGAAAAAATCTCTGGTCAGTTGCAGCAATTGACTGAAAAAGGCAAGGAACAAGCTAAATCTTTGGCTTCTAAGGTGGGCGACAAAGTGCCTGCGCTGCCTTTCAATACAGCGAAGGCTGATGTGGAAAATTACTTGCTAAATGCTCAACCTTGGCATCTCAACCGAGAAACTATCAAGCAGGAATTTAGGGATGTTATTTACGATGCCGAAGCTTCTCCGGGAGCTGTTTTGGGCCAGTTAGAGATGTTAAATCCTGAGTATTTTGCAGGCATTCTGAGGCGCCGTGAGGGCTTCAGTCCGGAACAGGCTGCGGAAATTTCTGAACAGCTTGAAAGCGTGCGCCAAGAAGTTCTGGAAATTGTGCAAGGTGCTGCTGGTGAGGAACAGTCTCAAGATTTGCGTAGTCGGATTGAGAATTATTTGCGATCGACTGGCAAGGAAGAATTGAATCCTGAAGGTATCGAGAAGGACTTCCAAGCGCTGTTGGAAGATCGCGATGCTGGTTTTGAGGCTTTGCGCGATCGCCTGTCACACTTCGATCGCGATACTCTGGTACAATTGCTCGGCCAGCGGGAAGATTTTAGCCCCGAGGAAGCGGATCAGTTAATCGGGCGGCTCGAAAGTTCGCGCGATCGCGTAATTTCCAAAGCACAAGAATTGCAAGAGCAAGCGAAATCGAAAGCGCAAGAAGTGCGCCAAAAGGTAGAAGAGTATCTCCGCAATACTAATAAGGAAGAACTCAATCCTGAAGCGATCGAGCGCGAGTTTCAAACGCTGTTAAGCGACCCGCAAGCTGGTTTGAAAGCGCTGAGAGAACGCTTGTCTCAATTCGATCGCGATACTCTGGTGCAACTGCTGTCGCAGCGCCAAGATCTCAGCGAAGAACAGGTAAATGGGGCGATCGACAAAATCGAATCCGTGCGCGACAACATTATCCACGCGCCGCAAATAGTTGCAGACAAAGCTAAGCAGCAGTACGAGGAAGTTACTACCAAAATTGGCGAGTACCTGCGCCATACTAACCTGGAAGAACTCGATCCTGAAGGCATCAATCGGGATTTGACCAAATTGTTTGAAAATCCGAAAGAAGGTGCCTTGGCGCTGCGGGAAAGACTGTCTCAGGTCGATCGCGAAACCTTGGTCAAGTTGCTTTCGCAGCGCGAAGATTTGAGCGAAGAACAAATCAATCGGACGATCGATCGCGTGCAAGATTCGATTCGCAGCATCGTGAAATCGCCCCGCCGCTTGGCATCTCGCGCTCAAAAAACTGTCAAGGATTTCCAAGGAAGTTTGGAAAATTACTTGCGGAATACGGACAAGGAAGAGCTCAATCCTGACGGTATCAAGCGAGATTTGCAGTTGCTGTTTAACGAACCCGGAGCGGGGATGCAAAGTTTGGGCGATCGGCTGAAGCACTTTGACCGCGGTACTTTGGTAGCCTTGCTGTCCCAGCGGGAAGACATTTCCGAAGAGGAAGCGAACCAAATTGCCGATCGTATTGAATCTGTCCGCAACGAGTTTGTCGAACAAATTCAAATGGTACAAGACAAGTTCCAGTCAACAATTGACGGTATTTTCTCAAAAATCCGGGATTACCTCAATTCGCTCGATCGCCCGGAGCTCAATTACGAAGGAATCAAGCGGGACTTCCGCAAAGTATTTGACGATCCGCAGGCCGGATTTGACGCGATTAAACAGCGTTTGGGTGAATTCGATCGCGGTACTTTAGTAGCGCTACTGAGTTCTCGTTCCGATATTTCCGAGACAGACGCTCACCGAATTGTTGACCAAATGGAAGGAGCCCGGGACAGCGTTATATTGCGCGCCGAACGCCTGCAAACTGAAGCCAAAAAACGGATTAAAGAGATCAAGAACAAGACCAAACAGCAAGCAGAAGATGCGCGGGAAGCCGCCGCAACTGCTGCTTGGTGGTTGTTCGGTACGGCTCTAACTTCTGTGGTGGTTTCGGCATTGGCTGGAGCAATAGCAGTCGGCGGTATTTCGGGTTTGTTTAGCTAGAATTTCCACAAGTTTCCATTAAAGTTCTCCTGATTCTAGGCTGGCTGTGTTCCAGCCTATTTTCTTTGAAATCCTATTATCTCGGTTCCTACGTAAAAAAAGGTTCGTAGTGAGGACTTTAGTCCGCAAAAATTAATAAGGACTGAAGTCCTCACTACAAACCTTACTGTAGAAAGTTGGTAGTGAGGACTTTAGTCCGCAAAAATTAAGAAGGACTGAAGTCCTCACTACGAACCCTACTTTAGAAGGTGGTAATGGATGAAGGAACTATTATTCCCGTGCCTCCTAACTATCAACTTCCCGAAGCTGGACAAGCTTTATTAGGAAAGATTCAAGGCATGGACTTTCAAGAGCAAATTGATTTCCTGCGCGGTACAGTTTTAGAAATGGGTGCCCAAGTCGCTCCGGGCGCTGGCATTTAATTTGAGTAAAGTAAGGTGGGCATTAAACCTTTTGCAAAAATAGCTAGGAACGGGCTCTTCTGCCCGTTCCACAGAAAAAATTCTTTTTGTGGAACGGGCATCTTGCCCGTTCCAAAATTTGATTAAAAGGAATTTTGCAAAAGATATATAGCGGTTCTCAGAAAGATGAGGTATGACTGACAGCTTATATAACCACTAAACGAAGAGGGCCCAAGCCCAACTACGTACCTCATCTTTTTAAGAAAGGCTATATAGCGGTTCTCAGAAAGATGAGGTATGACTGACAGCTTACATAACCTCCCAGACAAAGAGGGCTAAAGCCCAACAACGTACCTCATCTTTCTGATAGCCGCTATATATTTATATTGCCCACCTACCGATTCCAGCTAATAAGTGAATTCAGCAGCTATGTTCCCTACAAGTTTCGGCGCACCTGCAATTAAATGCATCTCTTCGCAGCCAACTGCGAGCAATGGCTGACCTAAATTTAGATTGGCAAAATGACTCTCTTCAGAGATTTCTACTTCGCCTTTGATAAAGCCGATGCGAGACTGGAACTCTCCTTTAAACATTAGCAAATTTGTGCGATCGGCGCTAAAAATATTTCCGCTCAAAGGTAGGGGAAATCCAAAACTTTGTTTGCTGTAATTGAGACTGCACAGTTGCAGATTTCCTTGGCTAACTGTGACGCGGTAGCCTAGCGGTGATGCTTTTACTGAATCGCTGCCTTCCCAACTAAACTGAGCTAATTCTTTAGGAAGTCCCCAAATTTCGCGCCCGCCAGCTACTGAGTTAGGGTTGTCTACGTAGATGTGCGAAATCCAAGCGCCCCATTTTCCTGCATAACTGGCGATCGCGCTAACTACAATTAACTCATTGTACTCCATCACGGAACCCAGCCCGTAGGAGGATATATAAATGCCACCTAGCGTTTTTCCTGGCAATAAACAGACAATTTCTAACTCAGAGGGAACCAAGGGGCGCACTCGTGCTACATCTACCAATTGCAAAGTCTGAACAGCATAACCTTGCAGGTGCCAAGGAGCAGGTGAATATACCATTTTAAGTGATTTTAGATCTGATATTTTATATTTATTTTAGCTTAGGCTCTAAAACAGCAACAGGTTTTGGTATTTTTCATAAAATCCCGGTATATTCACGCATAAGAAAGATTAATCTGCGAATAGCGAGCAATTAGTTGACATTTGAGCAAAAGTTAAATATCGTCTACTTAGTGAATATTTAGAAGGAACCTAAACCTGTATGCTGACATCTTACAAGCCAGATGTTTTCGATAGTTTAGAGCATTTTTTCACGGCAAGAGACCTGCTGGAACAAGCCCAAGACAACATGACCGAACTCGGTGCTATCATCCGCAGTCACGGCTTGCAAAAACAGGTTGGTATCTGCTTGCTTCACAAACACTTTGACCTCTCGGATAACGAGAGGTTGGTTGAAGAGTTTGATGGCAACAATGCTTATGTTAAGCCAACCGCAGAATACGGCGATGCTATTCCTTATATGT
This sequence comes from Microcoleus sp. PH2017_34_RAT_O_A, assembly GCF_020737885.1. NCBI lineage: Bacteria > Bacillati > Cyanobacteriota > Cyanophyceae > Oscillatoriales > Microcoleaceae > Microcoleus > Microcoleus sp. PH2017_34_RAT_O_A. The sequence goes on from NZ_JAEQDD010000061.1 coordinate 42,288, forward strand.
GGAAGGTGGAACAAAATCAAGCATCAGGCGAATGGGTTTGGTTTCCCTTAGAATTTGTCCGCGTTACTGAAGCTGTTTTGGCAGCAGTTGAACGGTCAGAAGCTGTTGTCAATAACTCGGAATTTCTGAATGAAATTGCGGGTAAACTGTCAGAATTGGGAATGACTGGAATGTTCGGGATCAGCATTTTGCACCGAGATGCAATTAAGGTTGCTGAGGGCGAAATTTTGGTGGAAAGCACAGACGATGAAGCCCGCGTCTTGACTTTTTCTTCGGTTCCTCGCCAGAATGTCGATCGCACAACTTTAACACAAACTCTCTGGCAGTTCCCGAATGCTGAAGGGTTTGAGGTTGGGGCGATGTGTTCTCACTGCACTCACTGCACTCATTGCACTCATTAAGCAAGATTTCCCAACTTTAAAAAGTTCGCAGTCAGGACTTCAGTCCTTGCTTTACAAACTTAGAAGATAGGACTAAAGTCCTTACGGGAGCATCTCAGTTTTGATGTTTTGATTTTACAGTGCGAGCGTCCCCGCTCGCGAGTATAGATCGCGAGCGGGGACGCTCGCACTGTAAAGAAATTGCTTTTTTGCAAAAGTGAGATGCTCCCGTCCTTACTACGAACCTGAAACTTAGAAGATAGGACTAAAGTCCTTACTACGAACTTCAAATAGGGAATATATGACTAAAGTCCGATGCTGCAAACAGGTTTTTAGTAAGTGCGATTGAGCAATATTAAATAATGTGCAATCTCCGTCAAAGTATAGTAATTTATCGCTGTCAAAATCGGGAGTTAGAAACTACAAAAGAGTGCACAATTCCCCGAGTGTGGCTGAGTTCGGGTACGCAGCTAGCTGTTGACACTTCGCCCGATCGCCTTCAGTATTGTGAAGGTGCTTTTATGCCCAAAGAACCTTGGAGGGAACCGACGCCCGCAGAGTCGGCGCTGCTTTGGACAGACGAACCGCCGCCCCACTATGCGGGTGTCGGAATTGTGCGTTTACCTGCGGATGTTTTGGCTTTGTTGGCTGATGCTGCTATCGCTTCGCTAACCACTCCCCTACAGGTGGCTGAGTTTAAGTCTCAGAAAAAATGCGGACAGATACTCGATCGACTAATTGACTATTTTAAGCCTTTTTGTCTGTCGGATTCGCCGCCAGTTATCAGCGGTATGGGAGGCCGACAGCCGGGATTGAGTACGGCGACAATTGATAACAAACGCGGTTGTCGCAACGGTTTGCATACTGATAGTTGGGACAATCTGCCGCTGGATAAAAAGCAGGAGGCTACTAATCGGATTTGTGTGAATTTAGGGCGGGACAGCCGTTATTTTTTGTTTGTGAATTTGACGGAGATGGACATTTTTCAAATGCTGGGATGTTCTGGTGCTGATATTGGGAAACCTTGGACGCGACAGTTAACTTATCAGTTTATGCAGCGCTACCCAGAATATCCGGTGGTGAAGCTGAGAATTGCACCGGGTGAGGCTTATATTGCACCGACTGAAAATATGATTCACGATGCTTCTACGGCAGATATGAAGCATTTGGATATTAAGGTGATGATGCGCGGTTATTACAGGATTCCAGTATGAACTTTGATGACAGTTCTGTGGCAGATTCACTAAAGGAAGAGGGGAAATTGCAACAGTCGATCGCGCTTTACGAAAATGCGATCGTCCAAAATCCCAATTCGCCCTCAGCTTACTACGATTTAGGAAAAGCCCTGCAACAAAACGGCCAAATTGCCGCAGCCGTCGCCTGTCACCAAAAAGCCATTCTCCTGCAACCAAACTTTACCGCCGCTTACTTCCCGTTAATGTACGCGCCCCTCCCCAAAGATTCTCCTCTCATTGACGGTTTGGTGGCTCTGTACCGCGAAGTTATCGAGATTTTGCCAAATTTTCCCTTAGCCTACATTAACTTGGCTGTGGCGCTGAGCAAGCAGGGAAAAATCCAGGAGTCGATCGCCCTTTTCCAAACCGCAGTCCGCTTGCAAACTGTAGCATCTCGCCCGGAACTGTCGCAAGTAAAATGGAATTCAACCCAATTGCGCGAACCCGATTTCATCATCATCGGTTCTCCGAGGTGCGGCACAACTTCTCTCTACAAATATATCACTTCGCACCCGCAGATTTTACCTGCTGCCAATAAAGAAATCTGTTTCTTCTCAGAACATTTCAACAAAGGATTAGCTTGGTATCAAGCGCACTTTCCGCCGCCAATAGACGCGCATCATTTTTTGACAGGAGAAGCAACTCCGACTTATCTGACTCACCCGCTAGCTGCGTCAAGATTGCACGGATGTTTGCCAAAAGTTAAGCTGATTGTGATTTTGCGAAATCCAGTCGATCGCGCTTTGTCGCACTATCAAATGCTGGTGAGGCGCGGAACGGAATCCAGGACGTTTGAAAAGGCGATCGATGCCGAGTTACAATTACTCGCAGACGCTACCGAAACAAGTTTAGCAGATAAAAGTTATTGGAAAGATTGTCATTATATTTATAAGAGTCTTTATGTTTGCAGTCTCAAACAGTGGATGAATCTTTTTCCCAGGGAACAGTTTTTAATATTGCAGAGTGAAGAATTTTATGCGAATCCGGCTGCGACACTCAGCCAAGTCTTTAATTTTTTAGATTTACCAGATTATCAACTCCGCGACTACAAACAATATAACGGTGGTAATTATCAGCCGGCGAATGATGTTGTCTGTCAGCGACTGCACGAATATTTTCAGCCGCACAATCGAGAATTAGGGGAATATGTGCAGAGAGACTTTGAATGGTAAGCAAAATAAATAAAGTCCTAGATGCAACTGTCATATTAAATATAAGGTACGTAGTTGCGCTTCAGCGCTCTTGTATTATATATATAAGAGCGCTGAAGCGCAACTACGTACCTAAAAATTAGCCACCATGAGAGTGTCATTTGCATCCATGATTGAGATAATTAACCAGTTAAGGTGCGCCTAGCGCACCCTACATCTTATCCGCGCTTGTCCGCGTTCATCTGCGGTTAAAAAAATCCAAACCTACTTACTCGCATAACCAGTGCTCACCAAAAACTCGCGCAACTTCCCAAAGAATTGAGTGCGATCGCGCCCTTGATAAACTCCCTCCAACAACCGCCAACCTTCTGCCTCCTGGCCCGCGACATACTTGCTCGCCATGAAGGTCGCCAACACGCCTTTTACCTCTGCATCTTCGCTCGATCGCTTCCGAGATTCCAGCCACAACTCAGCACCATTGGTGTATACTTCCACCGGATATTGCTTCGTAACATCTTCCATTTTACCTGGCCGGTACTGCCAAATTTGCAGCGGTAAGCGAGAATCCGCATAATTGGTAAAAGCCTCAGCAAATCGCCCGTCCAGACTCTTGAACTCCGGGATATCATTTTTGCCAAAATCGACAATTTCGTAACTCACATTGCCCCAAAAATGCTTGATGTGAGTGTATTTCTTTGCGGCTGAGTCGTAGCGGTAAATAAACGAATAATTGCAACAGCGGACGCCGCTTTTAATTGAGACTAAATCTGCCAGCACTTCCGGTTCCTTGTCGCCGTCCAAATCGCGGATTCGCACGGATAACAAACGCCCTTCGGATACTTCGTCGCTGGCTTTTTTGTCGGGATTGTCTGCTAGAGAACGAGTGGGAATCAGCACTGGTTCTTCTAGTAACGTTTTACCGTCACGGATAATTTTGATGCGGATATTTTTAGCATTTTCTGCTTCTTTGACAAAAGACACTTCTGCCCTAACTTTCCCAAACTCCGAGATTTCTGTGGTTCTCGGCGGGCCGATATTCGGCGGAACTTGCGCGATGTATTGCGAGGGAACTAAGGCTGTTTTGCCGGGTTTGGCGATCGCCTGACACAGAAAAGTTGCTACTTCGGCGCGAGTAGCATTGCGTGTCGGTTCTAGCTGTTTGACGGCGGGATAGTTGACCACAAGTTGTTTTTCGGCGGCGGCGGCGATCGCATTTCTCGCCAATTCGGGAATGTCTCGCGCATCTTCAAAAGTCGCATTCAAAATCTCAGGCGCTGAACCAGCAGGCGTATATTTCAAGCCGCTGCTTAAGGCGACCAAAACCTGCCAGCGGGGAATGTTCAAAGTCGCGTTAAAAATACTACCACTGGAACCGGACATAAAACCCGTTTGATATGCTTCTCGAATTGCTTTATAACCCCAGTAATTCGTGGGAATATCTGCAAAGTCGATCGGATTCCGGACGGTTTTGGCATCAGGAAAAGCCCTCCGCAGCATCGCTGCAAACTCAGCGCGGCTGACGGGGCGGTTCGGGCGAAAAGTGCCGTCTTCGTAATAGCCGCTGATGATTTTTTTCTCGGCTAATTCTTCTATGCAGGCTTGAGCCCAATGGTCTTTAACATCTTTAAATTTGGCTTCTGCCAATGCTGGCGCTACATTTAAGCCGGGAAACACTAAATTGCCGATGATTATCCCCAGGGCTACCACTAAAGCGATGACAGCTTGACGTTTGTGCGATCGAACCATACCACAGCCTCCTCATAATTCGCAAATATACCAAAACCTACAGCACTTATGCACTCATATTAAAGAAACCGGCTTTTTTTACGAAAATCTTTGGCTGTAGCCCTCAAATTAGGTGAAAAACCCGGTTTCTTTGGTGGGAATGCGTAATTCCTATTGTAAAAAACCCTCGTTTCTGACTATCTCTGCTAAAACAAAGCAGCAGTAGCGCCTGATACACGGAAGCGTGGAATAATATAGGTGATAGCAACTTTGTCACCTGCGATCGCGATGTTATCCCCAAAGGAACTAACTCTTAGAACTGTTGTAGGCGGAAAGGATAAAGTTGCTCCTGGTGGAACTGTACCCAAATAAGTCTCTATCAAGTTCCCTGTTGTACTGTTAAAGCGATATACAGCGCCTTGAGACTCGTAAGAGCTGGCTCCAATCAGAATCTCACTGTCTGTAACTGCCAAACTACCTCCGAAACCATCGTTTGTGTATAAGTTGAAATCGGGTTGGTTTGGGTTGGAAAATTTTCGGATCAATGAGCCTGTATTGCCGTCAAACAGGTACGCTGCACCCCTACCGCTATCGGCAAATGGCGCTCCGATGAGAACATCATTACCAACTGCTGCGATCGCCTTGCCGAAAGTAAAGCTGCCGTCTCCAGGATCTGGGCTTGGTAAAGTCTGGAGAAGTTGACCGGTGATGCTATCGAACAGATAAACTGCTGCATTAATGGACGGTTTGTCTGTTAAGCCTGCGATCGCAACTTTGTTTCCGACAGCACTTGCATATTCGATCGGAAAAAGATTTCTCGGGATGGGACTGAAAAAACTTTGGAGTAGCGCGCCTGTATTGGAGTCAAACACGTATGCAGGAGCCACTTCTTGATAACTGAAAGGTAAGTCTGGAGGGGGAGAAATCAGAACGTTGTTACCAACAAAGGCGACTTTTCTAGCAGCGTCCAAGTTAGAAAGTTTGGTATTGTCAGTGCTGAAGCTTTGGAGTAAGCCACCTGTATTCGTATCAAACAGATATGATTGGTTGTAGTCAGATGCAATCAGGGCTTTGTTGTTAGCTAGAGCGACTTGAGTGCCAAATACAACAACAGGATATCCCGGCCCCGGCGGAAAAAAAGACTGCACGTATTTCCCCGTATTGGTATCCAACAAGCTAGCAGATCCTGCAGATTTTACAAAAGGGGCGATGCCTCCGAAGAGCAGTCGATCGCCGTCGGCTGCGATCGCATTGACGAAAGTGAAGGTTTCAATCGGAGAGGGTGGGTTACTATCGTCTAGAACTTTTAATGTAGCTGTATTCTGCGTGCTAATATTGGTGATGCCCGTAGGTTCGGTCAATGTCAGCAAAGCCGATCGAGGATAATGACGAATTTCATCATCGACTAAAGGAATATTAACAGTTTTAGGTGTAGTGTCTCCAGCGGCAAAATTGACTGTACCTAACTTGACTGGAAAAAAGGCAGCATTTAAGTTTGATGGCCGCAGGCTGGCCCCAACAAATGGATTGGGATAATCCAGCGTTACTGTAGCGCTGACAGCAGCGTCACTGCCGTCTGTGCGAGTCACGGTGACAGTTTTGGAAACACTGCTTTCATTGGTGATGAAATCATTGGTGCTAAAGGCTAACGTGCCGGGAACAATAAAGTCCGATCGAGCTAAAGTGCTGCTGCTAACATCTTTTAAAACTGCCAAAAACTCCCCTGTATTTTGCTGAATTACAGTATCGTTTGGATTTTGAGAGTCGGGCAAAATTCTGAGATTTTCAAACTGAAGCCCTTCTGCTAAGGCAATTTTATCCTCGCCCTTGTCAAAATCAGTAATAGTATCTGCTAGAGCAACTGTAGAACCGCCGAGTTTATTTGTGAGTACAAATACGTCATTGCCTTCGTCTCCGGTGAGAGTATCTACACCAATATCGCCGTTGAGAGTATCGTTGCCGAAGCCGCCAAACAGTGCATCATTACCTTTTCCTCCCCGCAAAATGTCGTCGCCTGTCAAACCGATGAGAGAATCGTTGCCTACTTCGCCTTTGAGTAAGTCGTTGCCATTTTCTCCTACCAGCAAATCCTCGCCTTTGCCGCCATAAAGTGAATCGTTGCCATCATTGCCAAAAATGTGATCGTCACCAGCATTCCCTAGAATCAATTCTGCATCTGAGGAACCCGTTACAGTATCCTCTCCGCCCAACAACCAGCCTCCCCCAGAAAAATTAACAAGTTGTCCCACGAAAAGCGTAACATTTTTCGATGTGTCGTCTCCTACCAAGCGCGACGGGTTATAAAAAGTGTCTGCTTTTAGTGCCATCTTCGCGTCCTCTTTCCTAAATTGAACTTTTGAACATAAACCGGGTTTTTCGATCGCAATACTTGCTGAAACCCTTAATATCCGTTTAAAACCAGATTTTTGAGTTTCCAGGAGCGATCGCACTGACGCCATCAGGTAGAAATTTGTTGCCAAAGGCGATCGATTGTTACAAACTTGTAACCTTTATACAACAGCAATGGAATAATTTTATCAGCAGAAGTCGCCACATCTTCGCCGCCGCAATAACCGTCGTGCAGTACAATTATTGAACCATTTTCTGTTTGCTGCACGACGCGACTCGTAACTTTCATCACCCCCGGCCGCACCCAATCTTCCGGGACAACACTCCACATTACCGGGCGATATTCCCACTGTTGCAATAACTCTAATGTTCGCGGCGTAAAAATGCCGTTTGGCGGCCGCACGTCGCGGATTAATTTTGGGTCTAAATCGCAAGCTTTGCTAATTGCTTTTTGCGTGTCTGCTAAACTTAGTTTGAGTTCGTGAGTTTTGAGTTTGGCAAACGATACGTGCTGGTAGCCGTGGAGGCCGATCCAGTGTCCGCGATCGTATACTTCTTTAGCCGTTTCTGGATGCCTGTCCACGCAAAAACCCAGCCAGAAAAAACTCGCTTTGATGTCGTATTTATCTAAAACTTTTAGCAATTGAGGTGTGTGCAGCCGGTGCGGCCCGTCGTCAAATGTTAGGGCAATTTCTCGGCTGTTGATATCTCCCGTCCACAGACATTTGGGAAAAGCCGATTTGAGAATGGGATGAACGACAGGAAACAAAGGTGCTAAGGGCATTGGTTAATGTTGCGAAAGTGCGATCGGGTAGAAATGAAGCTGCATTACAATAAATTAAACTTAACTCAATCGAGGTAAATATGACAACTGCCGTTGATATTGGAACGCTAATTGTCAGCACGCCGGGAACTTGCGGCGGCCGCCCGCGAATTGCAGGAACTAGAATTACAGTATAAAACATTGCTATTGATTTTAATGCCGGGATGACTCCACAACAAATCATTGATGAAATACCGCACTTGACTTTAGCACAAATTCATGGGGCATTAGCCTACTATTTTGCGAATAAAGACCAAATCGACACGGATATAGCAGCAGAAAATGCTGAGTGGGAGTGCTTGGAAGCAGAATCTATGGGGTGCATCTGGTTTTTGAAGAGGACTCTCGCATGACCGCATATAAATTATTAGTTATAATCCCATATTTACCGAGGTCATGCTTCGCCCCTACAAACATATTTGCTTGCACAAGCCGCTGCACCCAAAAAAATGTGGGACGATGCTCTGAGCAGCATCCTATTTATTTTTGCCCGAGGTCTATTTGATAATTGTGAATTGTAACTTGTGAAAGATTTAATTTTTCTGGTATTGCACAAAGTTGATCTGTAATGTACAATTTACTAGCTAACAATATAAAATTGAGCGAAGCAAATGCAAAAATACGTTTGTACAACTTGCAATTATGTCTACGATCCAGAAGTAGGCGACCCCGACGGAGACATAGCGCCCGGTACAGCCTTTGAAGATATCCCAGACGATTGGGTTTGTCCCACTTGCGGGGTGACAAAATCCGATTTTGAACCAGAAGAATAAGCGAGAAAAAAATTGTCCGATCGAATGTTAAAAATTACAGTCATAGGCGGTGGCGCTGCGGGTTTTTTTAGTGCAATTACCTGCGCTAAAACCTACCCGCAAGCCCGCGTCACTTTACTAGAAGCAGGCCGCCAAGTCCTGGCAAAAGTTCGCATTTCTGGCGGCGGACGCTGCAATGTCACTCATGCTTGTTTTGACCCCGGTGTTTTAGTGCAGAATTACCCCAGAGGTGGAAAAGCTCTGCGCGGTGCTTTTACTCGATTTCAACCCCGCGATACTGTTGATTGGTTTGCCAGTCACGGTGTGAAATTGAAAACAGAAGAAGATGGGCGAATGTTTCCGATTACAGACGATTCGGCGACAATTGTTAACTGTTTGATCCGCGCTGCTGAGGATGCAGGCGTGAGAATTCGCACGGGCGATGCAGTCGTTTATGTAAAGAAGTTAATGGGGAATGGCGCAGAAGACGGTCACGGGGATATTGCCTCTACATTTGAAGTTGAGTTGAAGTCGGGGGAGAGTTTTAAGTGCGATCGCATTTTACTCGCTACAGGTAGCAATCCGTCGGGTTTCAAATGGGCAAAAGAGTTAGGTAATACTGTAGAAGTGCCAGTCCCTTCTCTATTTACTTTTAATATTGCTGATAACAGAATCAAAGATTTAGCCGGAGTTTCGGTTCCGAATGCTAAGGTGAAATTGCCGGGAGCAAAATTAGAACAAAGCGGGCCTTTGTTAATCACTCACTGGGGTGTCAGTGGCCCTGCTGTACTCAAACTTTCGGCTTGGGGTGCGAGATTTTTGCACGATCGCCATTATCGAACATCTGTGCTGATTAATTGGCTTCCCCAGTACAATGCAGAGGTTTTGCGGCAGCAACTGCTGGGAGTCAAATCGCAGTTGTCGCACCGATTAATCGTCTCTAGCTGTCCGTTTCCGATGCCGCGCCGCCTCTGGGAACGTTTGACAAGTTCGATCGGCATTGACGAACAAAAACGCTGGGCTGACTTATCCAATAAGGCGATCGATAAACTCCTCCTCGAACTCGTCCAAGGCGAATATCAAATCGCAGGAAAAGGCGCATTTAAGGAAGAATTCGTCACCTGCGGCGGTGTCAACCTCAAGGAAGTGGATTTCAAGACAATGGAAAGTCGCCGCTGTCCCGGACTTTTCTTTGCTGGCGAAATCTTGGATATCGACGGCGTGACGGGCGGTTTCAACTTCCAAAGTGCGTGGACTACGGCGTGGTTGGCTGGAATCGCGATCGGCAAATGATACTATTTTAGGCTTTGAGATTGGTCGATCAAGGTTTGGGACTTGCGATCGGCTTGCCAGTATTAAATTTTGTGTTATTTTTGAATCAAGGCGCATCAACTGTGCGTCAACTTCAGAATGCAGACAAAATTCGCAGTTTTGCGTACTTAACATCGGGTGAGAGACATGAAAAACTTGAATCTACAAACCCTAAAGTTCGATCGCCACCTTGACTCACCTTTCCTCGAAAACAACGGCTTACTGGAATTCAACCCCAAATTTATCACTCCCGAATTTTTAACAACCTGGACGTTTGAAACACACCTGTACGACGAAAAAGTTGCGATCGACCACTTTGTCATCACATTTCCCAGTCGCACTCAACTCGAAAACTACGCCGAATCTTTTCGCCCCTTCGGCGCCAAAACAGTTGAAGGCCCCGACTTATTCCCAATCAACTTTTGTTCGGAAAACATTAACATTCCCTCCGATTTATGGCTGCATTTAATGACATTATTAATGCCAGCCGGAGGCTTAGTAGTATTGGATGCGCCCCACGCAGCCGGCGACCAAAAAAACCGCTTCCAGCAAGAAAGAGGATTAGCAGCAGTTCACCACGTCGCGATTCGAGTGGAAAACGTGCAGAATGCTGCTACAATATGGCAAAATAAAAACTTCAAGCCCCTGTCAGATCAACCTTTAAACTACGGTTCATTAACCCAGTGGTTTCTGCAAAACCCCGCCGGACAAATCATCGAATTAATCGAACGGCGCCCCGGCAATAACGCCACTTTCGACTGCAAAAACATAGTAGGTTTGCGCTTGAGCGAAGGAAGTTCGGCAACGGATTCTGTAGCGGAGGTAACGGATGTCAGTCAAAAGTCTGAGGAAACGCGGCTCAAATAACAAATAACAAATAACAACCAATGCCCAATTCCCAATTCCCAATTCCCAATTCCCAATTCCCAAATATATGATTGCAGTAAAAGTTCCAAAAGTCACTTTTCAACCGCCCACATTCAACTCAATTGAAGAAGAACGCCGCCACCGCAAACAGCGTTTAGCCGCCGCACTCAGATTATTTGGTCGTTTCGGATTCAGCGAAGGAATTGCCGGACACATCACCGTCCGCGACCCCGAACACCTAGATTATTTCTGGGTAAATTCCTTTGGAATGCACTTTAGTTTAATTGGAGTCAGCGACCTAATTTTAGTCAACCACAAAGGCGAAGTTGTTGAAGGAAATAAACCCGTAAACGAAGCAGCATTTGCCATTCATTCGCAAGTTCACGCAGCCCGGCCCGACGTAATCGCAGCAGCCCACGCCCATTCACCCTACGGCAAAAGTTGGTCGAGTTTGGGCAAGTTGCTTGACCCGCTGACTCAAGATGCTTGTTCTTTTTATGAGGATCACGCTTTATTTGACGATTACACCGGAGTTGTTTTGGAAATCGAAGAAGCTAAACGCATCGCCAAAACTTTAGGAGATAAAAAAGCAATTATTTTACAAAATCACGGACTGTTAACAGTAGGTGAAACAGTAGATGAAGCAGCTTGGTGGTTTATTGCAATGGAACGTTCTTGTCAGGCGCAGTTAATGGCCGAAGCAGCCGGAAAACCCATTCTCATCAAGCCAGAATGTGCTCGTTTGACACAGCAGCAAGTAGGCTCTCACCGCATGGGATGGTTTAGCTTTCAACCACTTTATGACATGATTGTGCGCCGAGAACCAGACTTGTTAGATTAGCTATGTGGTGATAATTGGTAGGGTGCGTCGCTACCAGATATTCAACAAACTTGTAGATTATAGATGGATCCCCACCCTACTCTAGACTTGTAGGGTGGGTCATACTTTTATGCTGACATCGATTCCAACCAAGTTATCAAATCCTGTTGACTGGTAAAATCTAGCAAAATTTCTCCTAAATCATCTAATTGTTGGGAAGATAACTGCTGGATGCGAGTTTGGATTGTTGCTGGTATTTCACCAGTACGTCGCGTGATTTGACGCAAAATTAATGCTATTTGTCCCTCAATTAGACCTTCTTGACGGCCTTCTTGGCGACCTTCTTGCATCCCTTTGATAACAGCACCGCGTTGGTCTTCAAAAAACATTTCCCGTTTTTCTAATGCTTGTAATTCCTCAAGGTTTAAACTTGACCTGTTGGCGATATTAAAAGCTGTTTGCATTTCGGGTACTGATGCAAATTTTTCCGGTATTTCCTCCAGTTCGGGAGCATTTTTGATAAAATAAGTCCAA
>NZ_JAEQDD010000062.1:0-48308 GCF_020737885.1 Microcoleus sp. PH2017_34_RAT_O_A
GACAAGGGTATGGCTTTTCTAATTTTGATAATTTTAGAAATCGCGTATTAGCTTGTTTCTTGCATTAGATAAAATTATCACCATAAGTTCTGGAGAGCCACTCGTTTAAACTGTTCCAATACTAATTTTAGGTCATCGCCACTCTTTCTCCCTCGAAATACACCAGCTTCTTTTGAACTATCGATCGCCTTTTTGACTAAATCGATAACATTTTTTTTCTTGATGTCTTCTCCTAATTCAGATATGAGAGAATTGTAAACAGCAAGTTGCCGATCGCACTCTTCTTGAATCGCTGTTTCTAGCATTTCATCCGCAGCTTGACGCGCTTTATTGATTTCGGGAAACTTTTCTCGAACATCGACCGGAATTTCACATTGAAGTTGCCAAGATTTGCTAACCTGTTGCAATGGATCGAGGATTTGTACAACATCAATAATCTGAAATTGTTTAGAACTTCCTTTTGTGCAAGCCGTGCGGCTGGTAACAATTTCTAGTAAAGCCTCGCGCTGGTTTTTCAAGCTATTAAATAGCTTTTTCCAGTTAGCTGAACGATTTTCTAAATCTTTTGCTTCTAAGTCGAGAAACAAACTATTAATCAAATCTTCCATCGAATTTGCAGGATTTCCGGCCATTGTTGCTGCGATCGCCAGTAGCTCAACTGCCGCAGGTACAGGACTCCAGGGTTCCCCAGACTCGCGGGGATACAGGCGAATCTGGCCAACAACATACTGACTCCATCTTTCCAGTTGTTTGGCGTAGGTGCGGAAGTAGCGATCGCCCTCGGGGAACTTCCAATGCTTGTAATGATTGTACTGCAAAATGGCTTGAAAGGCGATCGCGCTTTCTCGAAACTCATCTGCATCATCAGGATTAAGGGGAAGAGATAATTTAACTCCAGAAATCGTCTCCCTTGTCACTTTTGGACTGAAAAAAGTAATATTTCTGCTTTTAAAGTATGTTGTCCCACTACTAGCAAAACTCCCCTTAAGCAGCATTTCTGTGTCCCATTCTATCCGCTCGCCGATCGCTGAGTAAATCAACGGTCGCAGTTCTCCACCGATATCTTGCGGGAGAATATCTTGGTTGTTCCAGCGATCGAGATTTTGGAGTTGTTTTGTCAGTTTTTCGGGAAATTTTTCAGTTTGAGATTGCGGCTCAACTTGATAATTATTAACCGAAGTTCTAGACTCTTTAGCCCGCGAAACAGATGGTGAAACTTTAGTCGAATGTACCTTCAGGCCCAGTGCAGGAAGATCGAATGCAGAGTGAATTTCCGGGTGCAAATCGCAAAGCTCGTTACTATCAGTCCACAAATCGAGGAGAATTTGGCGGCGATCGTAATTTTGTTGGTCTTTGGCTTTAATATCTGCCTGAACCATTGCACTCAGCCGCATCTTACCAAAATGTTCTCGCAGAGAAATAGCAGGAAAGTCTCCATGCTTAAGATCGGAAATAGAATTTTCTAGAGTCCACTTGAGAACATCTCTAATCAAAAATCGAGGTTTAAAAGTTTCGGGGTTTACCCTGGCAAGCATCTGCTCTAATGCTTCAGGCGTGAAGGGATACAAACCAAAACCGTCCGCTTCTCCAAAACCTGCATGACAAGCTAGTTTGTGTTCGCATTCACTGCAAGCACTACTTAAAGCTGCTTTATCTGAATCTTCATCATTGCGAGACTTAGCCCAATCTTGAATTATTTTATCCTCCAAACGCACCGCGTTGAGATATCGCGCCACAAATTGTTTGATATCTGAATAATTCACTAAAGATTGTTGTTTTCCAACTGTACCGACATCGAGATTAACGCTAAAAGTAATCCGTTGTTTTACAGTATCTAACCTCAAACCGTCAAAATAGCCCGTAGTACAAGCTAGCGCCGTTCGGATCGCGCACAAAGATTTACCTCCGGCTTGTTGCGGCCTCGCTAAAACTGCTTCTAAAACTTCGCGATCGATTCCTTGAAATTTCGCAAAATCTTCAATTAGCAAAACTAATTCTACTCCTTCTTCGGCTAAAGTTTCGCGAACTTCTCGCATTAATCTTTGCAAATCTTCCCGCCCGAGGCTCAAAACTTGAGCGATCGCTTCATCTAAATGTCGGTTCAACCAATCTACAGTTTCCTTTTGGATATCATCATCGCCGATTAACAAGCTATAAAATTCCCGCGATCTCTCCCCAGCTTTTTGCAAGTCTAAAACATTTAGAGGCAAGTCCTCAAGGGAAAATTGCCGCCGTTCTTCCACAATTTCTACCGTATCTCGATGTCCGAGAATGTGGATAACTAATTGATGAATAATTCCTCCATCCTTTAGCCAGTGTTCTCGGAAAAATGGATCGTATAAAAAAGAGTCAATTACATCAACTAGGTAATCTTGTGCATCAGAAAGATTAGTGCGATCGCCCCGACCATTTGGGCCAACCGCAGCAGCAAGCTGATTCAGAGTTTGTTCCCGCGCTTGTGCTTCAGTCAAGGTGCTAGTGGCTCGATTTAAACGCTGCCGATATTCATCGAAGGTGGCTCCTGCCATCCCTTCTAATATTAAACTGATAATATCTTTGAGATTCGTTCCTATTTTGGGAATCAGCAAAACTCGACGCTTTTGTGTCGATTCAATATTGGCGGCTAGCCACCGAATCAGGTGAGATTTTCCTGTGCCAGAACTTCCTAAAACTGGTACGAAAGCGAAATCTTGTTCTGCCAGAAAATCCTTCAGAAATTGTTCCTCACTGTAGCGAACTTGCGACGGTATTTCGATAAGTTCCTGGCGGTACATGGCGATCGGATGGTGAGTTGCCAGAAATATACTATCTGCCGTTTGGGTAGCTTCCACACCCATCACGCGGCGAACGCGATCGACATCCCAGCAAACAAATTTTGTAAAAGTCATAGTTCTACTCCCGTCCAAATAATATGAGAAAATCCTGCTTCTTTGTCACCAATTGGAAGGATGAATAAATCGGCATCCGACTCTTTTATAAGCTGGATGCAGCCATCATCCTGAAGGCGGAATAAAGCAAAAGCCGTGCTAGTTGATAAATGATTTGGCAAGCAAGAACCGATTTTATCCTCAACTTGTTCTCGAAATTTGCCAGTTTCAAACAGAGGACATTTTTCGGCTAAACGATCTACAAACTCTCCAAGCGAAAGTTTAGCTTTTACTTCTCCTTGAAATAACTCTTTTAAATTTCGTTTGAGATAAGCAGTTGGTTCGGCAACTATTCTTTTATTTCCTCCTAAAGCATGACTCCAAGCAAACCCAAAATAACACATCCAGTCCGCGAGTTGACCGAACAAAGTATTGCTGGATATTTTCAAATCTAAAGACTCAGCAACTCCCTGCTCTGCGACAAGCTGTTCTACTTTTTCCCATGTATCGGGAGCATCATAAATATCTTGGGCTAAATACCATGCTATTAACCTGCCTAAATCTGCTTCATCTTCATTATCAGAAGCGAAAAATAGCTGTACCAGCGTATCCGGCAACAACTTATCGCCAGTTTGAGGATGTCGAGCTTCTTCAGTAAGATTAAAATTTATAGCAATATCCTCGTTTTCTTCGATTAATAAACCGCACTTGATACTTTCTCGCAGTGCAGCATCAAACATCGGATGTTCCGCACCTTTGTTTCTCCCTTCTGATAATTTATCGGGAGAAAGCAACCCAGTGAGTTTTTCCCTGTTTTCTCGCTGTTTGGGTGCTTGAAGTAAATATCTAAATATGCCTCGCATTCGGCTAGGAGCAGCCAAAGCAGTTTTTAATACGCTCATAAATTCACCTCCGTACAAAAGTGGTTAAACATAAAATATTTACCTGGAAAAATATCAATTAGCTTGCGGTCATTGCGACTGGGATCTGGTGTATCTACCGGAAGCACGATAATCAGCGGCGCGTCAGAAGTTCTGTTTGGTGACATATATTTCTCAGGAATAGCCTTTCCTGGTGGATGAAAGATCAGGGTAGGAATGCGCGGCATCAGAATGGGTTGGTATTTTTCAAACAAAAATATAAAAGCATCTGAAATTAGATTTGGTTCTTTAATTAATGTACTATAAAATTCGCGAGTAACAACTAAATTCTTAATTCCTTGCTCCGTCAACCATTGAAAAACTTGAGGGCTTTTGCGTTTCCAACTTTTCTCCTCCATAGATTCATAGAAAATCAGCATTAAGTTATCTCCTGCTAGCAATCGTTCTAGTTCTTTACCTACAAAAAGTTTAGGGTTTTGCCATACAGATATCGGCGCGGGCATAATTCCCGAAAATATTGATTCCCGGTTTTTTCGGCAAACAGGACATCCGCCGCAAGCACGAGAAACTATCACCTGCTTTCTCTGTTCTGGTATTGTACGATCGCCTATTGTGTAAGCTTCAGCTAAGATTTCCGAAATACAGCGTTCGGGTCGCAAAGCCTCGCGCATCAATTCCAAGTTTTTATAGCTCCTGTTTTGGCTTTGCTGGCGAATTGGTTCTACTTTCTGTTCCCAGGTTTGTTTTTTCAGATGCGATTCATCTAGAATCCGAATAAAGCGGGATTCTCGGTGCAGTTCCCAAGCTTTTTGATAAGCGTCTTTCGATTCAAAATTTTTGATAAGCGGCGGTCGATCGGCATCCATTTCGATTAAACTTGCCCGACTCATCAGCGTTAAAGTGCGGATGTTCCAAGCCTGATTCTGTTCGCTGTTCATGTCAATATCTGCTAGTTGTAAAGATGGAGGAATATTGACAAGAACGCGAAACCGACCATCGATCGAGGGTTCTTTTTTGAGAAACATACTTTCCCACCGCTGCAAACCCCGTTCGATCGTAATTGCAGATTTTTCGTTAAGATACTTGGCAATTTTTAGGTCTTCATCGGTATGCAGTGCGAGGGAAATTGCAGCCTTGCCGTCTCGACCTCCGCGACCGACTTCTTGATAGAATCGATCGATAGTTTCGGGGATGCAGGCATGAATTACGGCTCGAACATCTGACTGATCGACGCCCAATCCGAAAGCCGAAGTAGCAACTACTATATCAACTCGTCTCTCGCGCAAGTCTTGAATCAGTTGAGAGCGTTCTGTTGTGCTAGATTCTCCGGTCATCATCGCACACCGCTTGAATCCAGCACGCAACAAATCCTGTTGCCACCGCCTGACATCTTCGCGTTTGGTGGCGTAAACAATCAGAGGGCGAGGGAGATGATAAACAGCTTCAATTAGTCGCTGTTTTCTGATTTCTGCACTTTGACACCAAGCAAACCAGTAAGAGGGTTCTGGTCGCAATTGCACGGCAGATATCACTTGAAACGGGCCGGGTTTTCCGAATAAAGTTTCCAGGGTATCTAAAATCAGGAAGCCCAAAGCGGCATTCGGGCTGACTCGATCGACATCCTCTACTGCAAGTACCTGGACGCGATCGGCAAATTCAGAGAGAAAGTCAGAGAGATAGAATTTATTTTCTAATTCTTGAAGCCACTGTTCCCGCAGGTATTGCGGTACAATTACCACTGCACGTCCCTGGGGTTCATCGAGGAGATACTGGCGCAGAATAGCACCTGCTTCGATCGTCTTTCCCAGTCCAACTTCATCAGCTAAAAGATAGCGTTGAATCGGGTCTTCGAGCACGCGGCGGACAACTTCAACTTGATGGGGATAAAGGTCAATATTGGCAGAAATCAGCCCTGTCATCCCGCGACTGACGGCGCCCTGTTGGATCAGACACCGGACAAAAGCTAAACGCCGATCGTGAAAGTAAGGCGTTTCCTGACCTTTCATCGCTAGAATTTCGATGGGATCATCGATGGGTAGGTTGCAGCGAACGTAAATTTCCTGTTCGGCAACTAATGCTATCTTTTTATCGGGTAGATCGATGCGATACAGACTTTTATCTTCGTCCCAGTCAAAAATTCGACCAATTATCCATGTATCCTGGTTTTCTGGCTGGATGTAACATCGTGTCTGAGGCGGGAGTCGAACTCTAGAAAGCGAAGTTAAGGGTAAGATTTTTTCTAGGCGTTGCCCGATCGAGCAGAAGTATTCAACCGTTGCTGTAGAGTAGGATAGCTCGGTAACTTTTCCGATTCCTAAGTCGTTGTTTGGAGATTTTTCTGCGGAGAGGTTTTGCGATCGCACCAGCAAACCAAGCTTCATCATAATTCCGACCTCAACAATACCCCCTACTATAGTAGCCGATCGCCCGCGACCAAATATCAGTGTAATTTAATTTTCCACCCTTTTTGTCGTCGTTAAGCTGAAACCCAGTTATAAAGCTTAGCCTAAGACTTTATGTAACGCATTCCGAGGCCCTAATTTTTCCTTGTCGTAACGAGCATCCCACCACAGCCAAGCTGACGCACTTTAACAGATCAGATTTGGTATTATATAGAATCCGAACTCTCTTACCAATTTAATGTGAAGTTGCACATATCCCGATCCCCCTCGCATCCCCCGAATAGTCGGGGGACTTTGAGTAACTCTTGGCCCCCCCGACTATTCGGGGGGTTAGGGGGGATCAGATTCTATGCACCCTCATAAAAAATTGGTATCACAGCTTAACTAATATTAGGAAACACAACCAAAATGTCACTATTAGAAGCACAGCAACTGACAATGCGATTCGGCGGCTTGACTGCGGTAAATCAAGTCAGCTTAACCTTAGAAAAAGGATCGATCGCCAGTTTGATTGGCCCCAACGGTGCGGGTAAAACCACATTCTTTAATATGCTGACCGGCATCTACAAACCGAGTGCGGGCCAGTTGGTACTGGAAAATAAAAATATCACAGGTTTACCGCCCGATCGCCTGACAACTTTCGGGATTGCTAGAACTTTTCAAAATATCCGATTGTTCAACAACATGACTGTGTTGGATAATATTTTAGTAGGCAGACATTGCCGTTTAAAAGCTGGTTTGTTGGGTGCAATCCTCCGCCCTCCGACTGTGAATTCGGAGGAACGGGAAGCTAAAATAAAAGCGCTGACTATGCTAGATTTTGTCGGTTTAGGCGTGAAGAAAGCGCCGGAGTTGGCAAAAAACCTTTCCTACGGCGACCAGCGCAGATTGGAAATTGCGAGGGCTTTGGCATCTGACCCAAAAGTTTTGCTGTTGGACGAACCGACTGCGGGGATGAACCCGAATGAAACGGCCGATCTAACTCGGTTTATTTACCGGATTCGGGATGAGTTGGATTTGAGTATTTTGCTGATCGAACACGATATGAAAGTGGTGATGGGAATTAGCGATCGCGTGAGTGTAATGGAGTACGGTACTAAAATTGCTGAGGGAACTCCCGATGAAGTTCGCGCAGATCCTCGCGTGATTGAGGCTTATTTGGGAAAAGAAGAAGATGCCAACGGGTAATGGTAAATATGTCCGTGTTTTGATTAAAATCTATATAAAGATAGCCGACAAAGAGTAATTATGCTAGAAATTCAAGATATTCATACCTATTACGGAAATATTCACGCCCTCAAAGGAGTCTCATTAACGGTTAAGGAGGGAGAAGTTGTGACTTTAATTGGTAGCAACGGGGCGGGGAAAACTACCACTCTCCGCACGATTCAAGGATTGCTGCGCCCGCGCAGCGGCACTGTATTATTTGAGGGTAAGCCTTTGGAATCGCTGTCTACAGAGGCGATCGTCCGTTTGGGCATTTCTCAAAGCCCGGAAGGAAGGTTGATTTTTCCGCGGATGACGGTGCAAGAAAACCTGGAAATGGGTGCTTATCTACGCAACGATACTCTGGGTATCAAGTCGGATATGGAAAAAGCTTTAAATTTATTTCCCCGTTTGCGAGAAAGAATTAGTCAAAAAGGGGGCACTCTCAGCGGCGGGGAACAGCAAATGCTGGCGATCGCCCGCGCTTTGATGTCCCGCCCCCGTTTGCTATTGTTGGACGAACCGAGTATGGGTTTGGCGCCGATGTTAGTGAGTCAAATTTTTGCGATCGTCCGCGATATTAATGCTGAAGGTACAACTATTTTACTCGTAGAACAAAACGCTCGCATGGCTTTAAGTGTAGCCCACCGCGGCTATGTGATCCAAACTGGTGAGGTTGTAGTCGCTGGTAGTGCTAGCGATTTGCAGTCAAATGAAACTGTTCGGAAAGCATATTTAGGTGAAAGTTAAATATGGGAATTGGGCATTGGGAATTGGGAATTGGGCATTGGTGATTGGTTATTGGTTAGGTGCATCTCAATTTTGTAAGGGCGAAGCATTCCGGCAGACAATTTATTAGCGATCGCCAGAGATTTACTGCCGGAATGCTTCGCCCCTACGAATATATTTGCAAAAAAGAGATGCACCCTATTGGTTATTGAAACTGGGAGCATCTCAGTTTTGCAAGAAGCATTTTTTATGGTAGTGCGAGCTTAAGAGCTCGCGTGCTTGTACAAGCACGCGAGCGGGGACAGCACTGTAAAAGCACGCGAGCGGGGACAGCACTGTAAATGCAAAACGGAGATGCTCCCATTGAAACTAACAACTAACAAATAACAACTAACAAATAACAACTAACAAATAACAACCAACAAATAACAACCAACAAATAACAACTAACAAATAACAACCAACAAATAACAAATTACCCCATTTGCGATCGCAAATTCCCCGTTTTCAATTCCGTCTCAAAAGCCGATCGCACCTTTTCCCACTCAGCTTCGGCTTCCAATAGGCGATCGCGCGCCGCCCTCGCATCAAAAACCTGTTCCCCTCCAGACTCAACCGCCACGCGGCCCATCAACTCCAACTCCTTGCATACTTCCGAAAAAGACACCGCTCCTAAATTGGCGCTGCTCGACTTCAGCGTGTGAGAAGCTAGCTTCAAACTGTCAGCGTCACCTAGAAAAATAGCTTCCTTAATTGTTTCTAAATGCTGCTGTGCGTCTAACAAATATATCTTAATCAACTCCCCCAAAAAATCCGGATCGTCCTCATCGTCTAGCTCGCGGAGATTGTGCAAAACCTCAAAATTAATCGGAGAATTTGCTGGCGGTTGAACGCTCGAATGTCTAGTAACATGACTGCCATTTTGATCGGAAATATCTGGATTTTTTGGTTCAGTAACGGCATTCAATTCATCCCGACGCAGAGGTTGGCACTTGCTGAGGGCGAGGGCCAACTCTTCCCGGCGCACGGGCTTAGTAATATAATCGTCCATACCCGCTTCTAGACACTTTTCGCGATCGCCCTGCATGGCATTAGCCGTCATCGCAATAATTCTCGGCTTCTTGTTAGCTGGCCATTCCGCACATATGCGGCGCGTCGTTTCCAAACCGTCCATCTCCGGCATCTGCACGTCCATCAGCACAACATCGTAAGATTGCCGCTTGCACGCCTCCAAAACCTCCAAGCCATTAGCCGCAATATCGGCCCGATATCCTATCCTGTCGAGCAAATGCGTAGCGACTTTTTGATTCACCACATTGTCCTCTGCCAGCAAAATCCGAATCTGATTAGCATTACTTGGATCGTGTGGGGCTGAATTGCTCGGAACCTGCCTCAAAACCGCAGGCGTCCGCTGCGCGCGGTGCTGTTCTTGAGAATTTTCAAAATACTTCAATCCCGAAGTCAAAGTCGCCACATTTGAAAGTTCTCCCTTGCTGCTTCTACCAGCAACATACCCAAAAACTTGCAGCAATACATTATAAAACTGGGACTGTTTTAGAGGCTTAGTTAAAAACGCCGAAAAATGTACTTCTGTAGTTTCAAGTTTTTTCCAAACTTCCGCCTTGCTCAAATAAGTAAACAGCACCAAAGGTAGCGTAACTTTGCGAGGGCTTTTAACTTTGATGACATTCGGATTTAGCGCGTCGCCATTAGATAAATTGCTCAGCTCAAATTTCCGAATCTCCACAGCCAAAGCCACACCGTCCATATCTGGTAGATTCATCGCCAAAATAGCCAAATCGATCGCCGAGTTTCCTTTGATGATTTCCAAAGCCTCAGCGCCTGAAGTTACAGCCACGGGTATCATGCCCCAAGCCTCAGCTTGCCGGATCAAAACTTGGCGGTTAATGGCATGATTCTCGGCAATTAACAAACGCTTCCCAACAGTAAATTCCGGTTTTTTTTCTTCAGCCGCGTTTTGATTAGCTTCAGCAATCACCGTGAAATAAAAAATCGAACCGGAACCCGATATCGACGGTGCAGAAAATCCCGCAGGTGGGATTCCTGCCGTACTTTGTCCGATCGCAGAAACAGCAGGTTGAGACTTGGAACTGCCCGGAGCTACCTGACTGACAACCCACATTTTACCGCCCATCATATCGCTCAAACGTTGGCTGATAGCCAATCCCAGCCCAGTCCCGCCGTAATGTCGCGTTGTCGAGGCGTCTACCTGCGAAAAAGCTTTAAACAGGCGATCGATCCGGTCTGGCGGAATGCCAATGCCCGTATCTTGGACACCAAATTGAATCTCGTATAGTCTCCTACCTGCCAACTTTCCCTGGTTAATTGCTAGCGGTTGCGGCTCTAGAATATTGCTAATTTCCGGCGAACTCTTAGCAGGTAATTGTTCAACTTTCCGAGCCGTACAGCAGACAACAATTTCTCCAGACTCTGTAAATTTAACTGCATTGCCCAGCAGATTTACTAAGATTTGGCGCAGCCTTGTGACATCTCCTAAAATGTTTTTCGGAACAGAATCATCAATAAAATAAGCCAACTCTAAACCTTTTTCCGACGCTCTAGGAGCTAGCAATTCCAGAGATTCTTCTATACAGTTTTGCAGATCGAAGGGGCTGCGTTCCAAATCCATTTTACCCGATTCAATCTTGGAAAAGTCGAGGATATCGTTAATAATAGTTAGCAAAGCATCGCCACTGGTGCGAATTGTCTCAACAAAATCCCGCTGTTCTGGAGTTAGTTGCATATCCAGCAGCAAACCCGTCATCCCGATTACCGCATTCATCGGAGTGCGGATTTCGTGACTCATAGTTGCTAAAAATTCGCTCTTAGCTCTGTTAGCTACTTCGGCCGCTTCTCGCGCTTGCTCCAAAGCTTCATTTTGCTCTGCTAACTGTCGCTGGCGCTGAACTTCCGTTTCTAAGAGTAGTGCTTGAGCTAAGGTAATTCCGACTTGAGCGGCAACATCTTCTAAGAGTTCAATTTCGTCGGGAGTCCACTGGCGAGTTGCATCGCACTGGTGCAAAGTAATAATGCCATTCGGTTCTCCTTGATAGGAAGTGCGAACCGCCAACATAGATTTTAATCCGATGCGGCGGCACATTGGTACGGAAGATTCGAGCAAAGGATCGGCAAACACGTCGGGAGATGCCAGGGCGATATCTTCTGCGAGTAGTTTTTCGGTGTAGGGGTTGTAAGTGACAGAAAGTTCTAAATCTAAAGCCGATTCGTGACCTGGTTCTAGGTATTCTGCGACGCAAGGAAGGTGGGGATAAGGTTGGGAAAGATAGGTGTGAATTGTGCAGCGATTGACGCCGAATACGCGGCCGATTTGGGTGGCGGTAGTCTGAAAAATTTCTTGAGTGTCTAAGGTCGATCGCACTTTTTGAGTAATTTGTTTGAGCAGCAAGACGCGCTGGTACTGTCGCTGCAAAGTTCGCTCTCGCTCTTCCCTGGCAATTTCCGCCCCGATGTAATTGCCCATCAGCTTTAAAATTTCAAAATTCAGCGGTTTTAAAGGAGATTTAGGGGTGCGGGAAGTAAAGCTCAAGGTGCCAAAAACTCGCCCTTGAACTATTACCCTGGTGCCGACAAAAGCCTCCAACCTCCGCACGGCGTAAGCGGGATGCTGCTTCCACTGAGTAGTGCCGGCTGATTCGATCGAAATAGGTTCGATCGATCGCAAAACCTCTCGCTCGAAGGTTCTGCTTAAAGAAAAACCGTCTCCTTTAGCAAATCCGAAGGGAAAATCTTGCGGTACATAAGCCGCGAGCACTTCGTAGCGATCGCCCAAAACCCTGCCCAACAGCCCGATATCCATCCCAAACTGACTGCAACCCATTGCCAGCAACCGGGCCGTTCGCTCGTCAAAAGAGCCGGACGAGCCTACCATTACCTCGTAGAGCGATCGAATTGCCCGCTCGCTTTCCCGCAGTTCCTCAACTCCTTCAACGCGGTTGCAGACATCGTGCAAAGTCCCTAAAATTCCCAGTATTTCACCTTGGGAATTCAGCCGGACTTGGGCAAATATTTCAACTGAAACAAAGCCTGAATCAATCTGAATTCCCAATTCGTTTTTGCCAGATTCCAACTTGTATTTAAATCGCAGTTCTCGCCGATAAAATGGTGAATTACCAGACAGCAAAGACTCCAATAAATTTTCACAATGCGAGCGCTCATCTGGATGCACCCAATCTAAAAAATTAGTTGTCAAACTTTCAGCCACCGAAAAACCCGTTATTTCAGTCCAAGCACGGTTGAGAAATGTCCAAATCCCCGCCGCATCCATCTGGAAAATTACTGTTGCTTTCAAAGCATCAAATACTTGGAATTCCTCGACGCCATCGGAGTTTTTGAGTTCTAACTGCTGGTTTGGAGTAATATCTGTATGAGTTCCGACTACCCGCAGCGGTTTGCCCGTAGCGCTACGCAAAACTTGACCTCGGTTCAGCACCCAGACAGTGCTGCCGTCTTTGCAGTACATTCGATATTCGGCTGCAAAATCCGCTGTTTTTTGTGCGAAGTGATCTTCTAAAGCTGCCTTTACTCCGTCAATGTCGTCTCGGTGGATGCGACTCCACCATTCCGATCGCCGATTCGAGATTTCCCCTTCTTTGTAGCCGAGCATTTCTTGCCATCGCGCCGAATAAAAAAACTCATCTGTTTCGAGATTCCAATCCCAAATCCCCTGATTGTTGACGGTAGCGGGGAGATTTGGGGGCTGCGCGACGCTACTGTTTTGAGCAATTTCTGCATCTGGGTAGGGATTGGCTGCCGGAATTTGTATTTGGGCCAAGAGTTTTTTGTACTGCGCGTTGCTAGATTCTAGCTGGCGCTGCAAAGCGAGCAAGCCTGAATGCAGAGATTTTGAGTCCAGTGCTTGTAACAGGATAGTTTGAGGATTGACAATCCCGATCGGGTGATTGCTGTCGTTGATGACTAATAGAGGTAACTGGCAGTAGTGTTTTCGCAGCAGGGCGATGGCTGCTTCGAGGGTAGAGTGCGATCGTACCAGGGCTGGCGAACTGCTGCAAATCGCTCCTGCTTTAATTCTGCTAGAGTCTCTCCCCGTGGCTTGCAACTGCACGATGTCCCGCGAACTTACCACCCCAACCAGTTTGTGGAGGTTGGGATTTGTAAATTTGGCATTTTGAGCTGCACCATTCGAGTTTGGTTCCGGGGTTTCAGTGATTAATACATAGCTAACATTGTGTCGGAACATCAGTTGCGCCAAATAGCGAACTGAAGCAGTAGCCGGAGCGTGAATAATTCGCGACGCTGCGATTTGAGGGATTTGATCGAGTTTAATTAAATTTGCGGGGATCTCTAATTTCGGATGTAAAATTGGCAGTGGCGGAGGAAATGGCAAGGGCGAAGCAGGTGGCGAAGGGCTGCTAATGGGTTGTGGCGATTCCCCAATTTCCTGCAACAGTTGTACCAAGCTTTGAGAGCTAATTAAACCGACAAGTTCTTCAGCGTCGTTGACGACTGGTAAATGCCCGATCAGATGTTTGTCCAGCAGATTGGCTAAGGCAAAAAAGTCGGGAATTTCCGATTCTCGGGCTACAGTTACGGTTCTGATCATGATTTGCTCGATCGCAAATCCCCTCAAAGCAGCGCCGATCGAATTTAGCTGTACGACATCTTGCGCTGTAAAAATCCCCAGCACCATCTGGCCACCGGTATCGTCGGCTTTTGAGCCGTTGAGGCCGTTGAGACTGAGCCTGTTAGCACCTGCGTGTAGCGCACGCGGTAGGCCTTTGTAGAAACCTAACTGTTCCCGCGACTGCGGGGAAGTCCCGTTGGTGGGATTTCCCAGTTGAAAATTTCCGCGCGGTTCTACCACAAGGACGTAACTGGCTCCTGTGCTGCTCATCAGCTCGATCGCCTCTTCTACGGGCGTCCCAGGGGTGACGGTGAGGGGATGGCGGTTAATGACCTGACTGAGAGAGGGAATAAACATCAGCGGGCATAAGAGTGATATTTGTTGGAAAAACCCGATCGCCGCGGGTAGCAGGTTGATTGAGAGGCTTTGCCCGCGAGGTTACCTGTGCGCGATCAAAGTTTCTGTAAGATTAAAATCACCCCTACTTCTAGCATCTTGGCATTAAAAATTAATTCCGTGCCAAATCCTGACAATTGACGGGCGCTGAAAGTCAGAACCAATGCTATCTAGCAGAGGGCGGACATGAAGACTGGCCGGCAATTCCTCGCCTAACCTAACTACTGCGGGTTTACGAGCAAGAATTTCTGCGATGTCTAGACTTCGGCTACCTTCTCGCGCTCAAGGGAATTCTCGATCGGATTCTGTTGGAGGCAAGATACTTACACGCTACCAATTTACCAGCGACAGGAGGGGAATCACAACACGATTTAGATATTTCAACTGTCTAATTAAGGGTTCGAGGGTTCGAGGGCACAAAATAAATAATTGCGATCGTAACTAATTCTATCTTATCCCAATTCTGAACTCCGAGAATTTGACATTCAATTCGGGCGATCCTCTTCGAGGGCTGCGCTAACGAACTTGATGAGAATAGCACTGTTCCCCGGCACCAAAAAAGTCGCCTTACCACCCTTCAGGGTCAAGCTGCTAACAACCTCATCCATTGACTTCAAACTAAACTCCCGCACCGTCCCATTACCAGCTTCGATTAAAGCTGAAATATCGGCACGAACAGTATAAGATTTTGCTCGATCGTTGACAGCCAGCAAGTAAACATTCTTACTAGAATCGAGAGTTGCAACTGCCATTAAATCGGAACTATTAGCGATCGGAAAAAAGCTAGCCCTACCCCCTTGCAAAGCCCGAATTCCCATCCGCAAAGCATAGTAGCTCACGCGCCGTTTTCCCCCGTCCCCCAGCAAACCTTCCGCCAGTGCCGGCTTTCCCCAGTCGTACAAACAGAATATGTGACTCCCGTAAATATAATTATCCCCCGGTTGGGAACCTCGGATCAAATTTTTAATCAAACTTAAAGCTAAAGGGAAATCGTTATAGCTAATTTGATAACTTCCCCATTCTCCCACCCAAACCTCCGAGTTAGCACGGACTGTCCCCTTCATCCAGCCGCGCACTTTGCGGGTGTAGTTAGAAATATCTGCATCGTAATTGTGGAAGTTGACAGTATCGAAATAATTAGGAATTTCTCGCAAAGCCTCAGCAGGCCAAATGCTGCCACCTACGCTTGTCGGGCTGTGGATGCGGTAAGCGCGCCCAGGCAAATAACTTTTGTACACAAAGTCGATCGCATCTTTGGTCACTTTCACCAACTCAAAATAGTCAGCCATAGTTCCACCCCAACCCTGTATGCGGTAGTCCGGTTCGTTGTGAATTTCCCAATCATCAACGCGGTAATCGTTGCGTACATTCAACCAATAAACCGTAGCAAACACGTGTTCCCACCACTCGTTCCAATCTTCTTTAGTTCGGGGCGGATTTAATTGCAGCGCCCAGGACGGATTCCAGCTACTGTCCACATTACGAATACTCACAACCGGGCGAATCTTAGCCTGTTTGAGAGCATTAAAAATAGTCCTAGCATTGCCTTCCCAAACTTTACCACGTTCTCCCGACCACGAATAATCGCTACCCCGGGGCGGATCGGTCATAATTTTATCCCAATGCGCCCAATTAATAATATTTGGATTTGCCTTAATTTGGGAGATTTCCGGCCAGCCGTATTTACCGTCATCGTCTTCCGGTTCCCATCGAGACATCCCGCCGTAAATGCGGTATGTATTAATTCCCAAATCTTGCAAATCTTTGAGATCAAAGTTAATGTTGCCCTCGACTGCACCGATGTAGCGAGTGCTGACACCCGCAGCAGTACCGGAGAATTTAATTGTTGCGATGTTTTGAGCAAAAGTTGTCGTTGGGCCAAACAACTCTAGGCCGATGGCAATTAAAAAGGCGAGGGTGAAATTCCGAATTAGAGTTTTTGATAACACTGGGTTAATAACTAAGGACTAACTGCTTAAGACCTACTGATTAATTAACTTCAACCGACGCTGAATCTGTCCTGCCGCCGCGGCGATTACGATCGCCAAAATCGGGTGCAGTGGCTCGCTGTGGCGAACTTCTGCATAAGTGAGCGCATGGATCAAAGTAAAATAGCCGCAGACTGCCAGCAGTGGCAAAAACTCCCGCCAGCGATGCCGCAAAACTATCATGCCCAAAGCCGCAAATACAGGCAAAATTCGCGACGCTAAAATGCCGACAATCCGTTGCGGCGAAAAGAATTTCCGCATTGCCTGCACATTAAACATAGCGTGATGAGGCCAGTCACTTATAGGGTTTCCCAACCACAAATAAACTGCCTTTTGCAAACAATACCAGAGATAGACAGCCGGCTCGCAGAGTATTGAAGCGATCGCCCGTTTGGTAAAATAGCGATCGCCCTCAATGGTAAAAACATCGTGTCCGCCATTCCGAGCCGGATTGAGTTCTTCCTGCCAAATTTTAGTGATATGGCGTTTTGGCAGTTGTTCGTAGGCAAAATGATAAAACTCTGGACTTCCTTGCCACAGCAGCCCCGTAGAAACACTGTAAATCAAAAAAGTCTTGTGAGTTCGATAATTGTGGTAAGTCCAAGGTGTGGTAATGATGATAATTGCGCCCAAATAAGCAAGAAACAAAGCAATCTTGCGCTTAAAAGACCATTGGCGCGGCATCAATAGTGGGACAATTACCGGAAACAACATCGCTGTCGGCCGACAAAGATTCGTAATTGCCAACAACCCACCTGCTAATGAAAAATTTTGCCACTCCGGCTGTTCCAATGCTCGCAGCAAGCCCAGTATTGTTAAAATCATTAAAGGCGCGTATAAAATCTCTGTTTGCAGCAGCCTGACATGAAGAATCAGGGAGGGATGTAGCGCAATTAATCCAGCGGCGACTAAGGAACTTTGAGGGCCAGTAAAACGCCGTGCCAGGATAAAAGTTAGGGGTATGATTGTCGCCCCCAAAAAAGCTTGTACGTAGACTACAGATGCGGGAGAACGACCGAAAATTACATAACATCCAGCTACAAAAAAGGGATACACTGGTGTCCTGCCCGGCCAATCAAAAAATTTACCCTCTAGCAAAGAGTGTCCCAAATACTCGTAACCTGGTTCATCGCCTGTGAGACGGGCGGGGGTATCGGGGAGAGTTTGGTTGGTGCGCCACGCCAAATAGAGCCGGAATGCTAGTCCCAGCAGCGTCAGAAAAATCAGCGCCAAGACAATTATGCGGTCATTTCTTTGCTGCTGCGTTGCCAAGATATCTCGTGTCATCAAAGCTGACTGCGAAAATTTGATTGGTTTCCTCTCAATTTTTTAGGTTGGGAATGTCAAAAATTATATCGTTTTAGATACATTTTTTTCGAGAATTGATATTTTTCACGCCATGTCCGATTATTCCAGCGGACGATCGCATTTTGAGAATCTTGGGTGCAAGTAGATCTTTGGGCCAATCCATGCTGCAAGCTTTCCGTGTCGCAAAAGCTAACGCGCTCCGGGCGATTGTTCCCCACTCCTATCAGACGCCACAGAGTTGAGTAGAGAGTTGACAGCGGCTCTTGAGAGTCAATCGATTTTAGATTTTAGATTTTAGATTTTAGAGGCGACCCCACGGATAAATTCGGGGGAAGAGAGGATTTTCGATTTTCGATTTGGGATTGAAGTTATTGATAATATTTCCCTATAATTGATATTCAAATGCGATCGCCCGCAACACCAATTAAATGAACTTACTCGCCAAAAAATCTCTGATGTACCGATTGACTAACTGCGGCTGTTCCTGATGCACCCAGTGGCTGCAATTGGGAACGTAATGAATCTGAAAATCCCGCACGTAATCTGCGGTTCCGTAGGTTAACTCTTTGCCGAGGGCCCGATCATTTTCGCCCCAAATCATCAACGTCGGAACTTCGAGGATCTCTCTATGCGGGCGATCGACAAATCCGCGAGCAATATTGCGGTAATAATTGATAGTAGCAGTCAGAGCCCCCGGTTTAGCTGCCGCATCTTTGTAAGCTTGGATATCGGAGGGGGTAAAGCTGCTTTTGTCAACTGCCATGCCTTGCAAAGCGCGATCGATCGCCCGATAGTCGCCCAACTTAATTAAAAATTCCGGCAAAAATGGCAACTGAAACAAAAAGATGTACCAACTTTTCAGCAATTGTTGGCGAGTTCGCAACCCTTCAGCAAACTTTGCCGGATGCGGTATATTCATCACAATTAATTTATCCACCATCTCAGGATAAGCATAAGCAAAACTCCAGGCGATCGCGCCTCCCCAGTCGTGGGCAACTAAGACGCAGCTTTTGTATCCAAAGCCTTGAATAATTCCCTTGATATCTTGTACAAATTCTGCCATCATATAAGCAGATTTATCCTTAGGTTTGTCGCTGTCATTGTAACCCCTGAGATCCACAGCAACAACTTTACGATCTGATGCAAATTCCGGGATTTGATGGCGCCAAGAATACCAAAACTCAGGAAATCCGTGCAGCATCAGCATCAGCGGCCCAGAACCTTGAGTGACACAGTGCAGTTTGATGCCGTTTGTAGCGATAAATTCGTGTTTCCAAGCAGCTTCTAGCACAGACATAAATTTTCACTCTAGATGTAAACTTATACTAGCAGTTGCTATCTTCAATAGAGGTAAACTGAAGACAGAGCTCAGCCAAAACTAGGAAGTTAAGGAGTCATTACCATGTCTGGCGATCGCCTGCAAACAATTGTCAACCGCTTGACAGAACGTCTCAAGCGCGACGTATTAATTGAAAAATCCCTATACGACATTCGAGAAGTGGTGCAGAGCGATCGCGCGGTACTGTATTATTTTTACAGGCAGTGGCAAGGTCGAGTGACTTGTGAGATGCTAAGTGCGATCGAACTGTCAATCTTGGGTTCTACTGGCCCAGACGAGTGTTTTAACGACGAATACGCTGCTTTGTACGAAGCGGGCCGAGTCAGAGCAATTACAGATATTGAAACAGAGCCAATCCACCAATGTCACCGACTGTTTCTGCGTAGCCTGAAGGTTCGCGCCAATTTAGTCGTGCCAATTTTAACCAAAAAAGGACTGTGGGGGCTGTTAGTTGCTCATCAGTGCAGCGGGCCGCGCACTTGGTTGCGATCGGACATTGAATTCATGCAGCAACAAGCAGACAATATAGCCATGTCTCCTACTGTTCAAGATAGTTAACTAATTAAAATTGACATCAGATGCTGTAGATGCTAGCGTAGAATTATAAATTTATCGGTTATATTTACCATGTCACTTTTGAATATTCAAGCTTTAAACAAAGCATTGCCTACCGTAATCTTAGGGTTATTCCTTAGCAGTTATACCACCAACATTGACCGCGGCCAAGTGCCTAACATTGACTCGAAATTAAGCAACAATCAATTAACTACACCTATACTCATAAACTCAACAGAGATTCTAGCTGATAACACCAGCGATCAAGCAGCAATCAAATTATTAATCGATCGGCAGTTCAAAGCTTTGAATGAAAGAAATCCTGAATCCTATATGGCGACAGTAGATCCAAACTCTCCTGGTTTTCAACCAACAATAATTACAATTGCAGAAGTCTTCAAAAGAAATTTAAAGTACGAACCAACAAAAATTGAAATTGTGGGAATTTCAGGAAACGAAGCCAAAGTAAGAATCGAACAAACAACCACAAAGATTGACGGGTCATCTTCAACTTTCAGAGATAATAAGATGATAATATTACATACGTTACGCAAATCAAATGGAGAATGGAAATTTTTTAGTTCGGTACCGGAAAATATTCAGTATTTGAATTAGGCTAACTTATACCATGAGAGCAAAAGTCGCCCTAGGGCGCCGGTACAGTAGAATATTTTGACAAAAATAACGAAATATGTATTATGTAGGGCGAAGGATGAGGGTGACAGTAGATCGCGATCGCCAACCATTTTTTTGTCCTCATGCGAGAGCCCTGCCAAGGTCTACTTTTGCAAAAGCCCTTTTAATCAAATTGTGGGACGCTGCTGGGAGAAACGTCCCACAATAAAAAAGATTTTTGTGGGACGTTGCTCCCAGCAACTTCCTAACTATTTTTGCAAGAAGTCTATTCCCCCTCTGACAATTAATCCACCCTGGGTTAACTGGGTTTAAAGGGGGTTGCTCTCAGTTTATTGTGCTGTTGTCGGAATGGTTTTTTGTAGGATGAGTTGAAAGGTTTTTTCAATGCTTTGTACTGTCATAACTCAGAAACGAAACGAGATAACTGTTTGCTTAATCTGCTGCAAACTACCTCGTAATGTATCAGGATTTCTCGCCAGTACGGTACACCACAATTGTTAGACTACAACAGCATATTAGATAGAGCTTGGATCGACTCCCATGAATCCGACTTTTATGCCAGCAGATTTCATTGCTTTCATTGCTTTATCGTGTACCAGTAGACTCAGAATTGGCACAAGTGAACCAACAATAAGCCAAATTATCCATGCAGAAAGCTTGAGGGATCTTACCAGCTTGTATAGCGCAAATATCCGAAATCCTGTTGCTGCAAAATGTGCGAGTAAACGTATAGGTTGTAGATTTATAGCTTGATTTTGTAAAGAAACATGAAATAGGTTAATAACTATCAAGGCGAGGATAGACCATAAAAACAATCTGTGATCCTCGGCAATTTTCTGAAGTTCTAGACGCGAAAAAGTTGTAGTCATTTACGACTCCTTAAAGATGATTTAATGGTGGATATTTCAATTTATTGATTGATGAACTATATCGAAAATTGCGATTGCCAGATCAAATATAGGTTCTTCCTTTGTGATTTGAGCGATCGCTCTCTGCTTTATAGTATTCCTTTTAATATTATTTTATTGTAAGGCTCTAAAATATAAAGATTTATGACCTACATTCCGCACTTCTTAACATAGCCAGAAGTGTATCCGCTCAATAATCCGGGGTAAATCGCTCAACGATGCACCTCAAATGACGCAAAATCGTTCCTGAGTGGGTAGCAGTAGGGTGCGTCAGCCACTTCTGCCTCTCCACCTGAAAATTAGGCTAATCGCTGACGCACCCTACAATATCTATCCTGACCGAGTATTAGCTAACAGCTACAGCACTCCCTAAAGGATGCTGCTCTAAAACAGCTTTCAAATACTTCCCAGTATAAGAACGAGGATTTGCCGCCACATCCTCCGGCGTCCCCGCCACAATAATTTCCCCTCCCTTATCTCCCCCTTCTGGCCCCAAATCGATCGCCCAATCGCAGCACCGAATCACGTCCAAATTGTGTTCGATGACCAAAATTGAATTACCCTTATCCACCAATCTTTGCAGCACATTGAGTAAGTGGTGAACGTCATAAAACGACAAGCCAGTCGTGGGTTCATCAATCAAATAAAGCGTCTTCCCAGTAGCGCGACGCGACAGTTCCGTAGCCAACTTCACCCGCTGCGCTTCCCCGCCAGAAAGCGTCGGCGCAGGCTGTCCCAACTGAATGTAACCCAAGCCAACATCCACTAACGTTTCCAGTCTGGCGCCCGCCCTCGGAATATTTTTAAACATTTCCGAAGCTTCCTCCACAGTCATGTTCAAAACATCAGAAATTGACTTGCCTTTATACTTCACTTGCAGCGTTTCCCGGTTGTACCGCGCACCTTTACAAACCTCGCACTGTACGTAAACATCCGGCAGAAAATTCATCGAAATCACGTTCACGCCTTGGCCGCCGCAAGCTTCGCACCTTCCCCCTTTCACGTTAAAAGAAAACTGCCCGGCTTTGTAACCTCTTGCCTTCGCTTCAATGCTTTCGGAAAACAAATCCCGAATCACATCAAAGACTCCCGTGTAGGTAGCGGGATTGGAACGCGGAGTGCGGCCGATGGGAGATTGATCGATGACAATGACCTTATCAACCACATCATCTAGAGAGCGTTCGCCCTTGGTTTTTAGGGCGTCCATATCGGGTGGTAAAGGAACTTTTTTGGTCAGATAGTGTTGCAGTGACGGATAGAGCAATTCATTGATTAAAGTTGATTTTCCAGAACCGGAAACACCTGTCACGCAGACAAGTTTTCCCAGGGGAATTTCCACATCGACGTTTTTTAAATTGTTGCGACTCGCATTTTTGAGCGAGAGAGCTTTGCCGTTGCCTTTTCTCCTTTCATTGGGAGTTTCAATTACTCGTTTTCCCGACAGATAAGCACCAGTCAAAGATTCTTCGGCCGCTAGCAAGTTTTCTAAACTTCCTTGCGAGATGATTTTGCCGCCGTGAACGCCTGCGCCGGGGCCGATATCGACAATGTGATCGGCGGCGCGCATGGTTTCTTCATCGTGTTCTACGACAATCAAAGTATTGCCTAAATCGCGCAATTTTGTTAAGGTTTGCAGCAGGCGAAAGTTGTCTCTTTGGTGCAGTCCGATGCTGGGTTCATCTAAAACGTAGAGGACGCCGGTCAAACCGGAACCGATTTGAGTTGCGAGGCGAATTCGCTGGGCTTCTCCGCCGGAAAGTGTCATGGCTGCACGGTCTAATGTCAGGTAATCTAATCCGACATCGAGCAAAAATTGCAATCTTGCTTTGATTTCTCTGAGGGCTAAATCGGATATTTGAAATTGCCGATCGCTCAATCCCAAATTATTGACTCGTTCCCGACATTCGCGAATCGAAATCCCCGTCAAATCCACAATTCCATAGTTTCCTAACCGTACAGACAGCGCCTCTGGTTTCAAGCGTTTGCCGTGACAACAATCGCAAGAGCGATCGACTCGATACTGTTCCAGCTTCTGTTTGATCAAATCAGAACCTGTATCGTCGTACTGGCGCTGCAACATGGAAATTACGCCCTTAAAATCTCTCCTCAAATCGCTGGCGTTGCTGTCTCGCTTCTTGCTTTCTGCGGTTTGTTTTGACTCATTACCGTACAAAATCACTCGCTGGTGTTCGGGCCTCAAGCGGAACCAAGGAGTGTCGATATCAAACCCGCAACTATCGGCAACGCTGCACAGCAAAGAGAGATAATAGGAGTTGTCTTTGTCTGACCAAGGGGCGATCGCACAATAAAGAGGTGCTTTCTCATCAGGAATGACTAACTCCGGTGCAAAAGTCCGCAAACTCCCCAAACCGTGACAGTTGGGACAAGCGCCGTAGGGCGAATTAAACGAAAACAACCGGGGCGAAAGTTCTTCCATCACCGCGCCGTGTTCGGGACAAGCAAAGTTCTCCGAAAATACGATCGGCCCATTGGCTGGTTCAGAATTTTCGTCAGGCGGTAACTCTTCTACGATCGCAATTCCCTCAGAATGTCGCAAACAAGTTGCCAGAGAATCCACTAAACGCTCTTCTAAACCCGGTTTTTTAACTAACCGATCGACAACTATCTCGATATTGTGGATATGATTTTTATCTAATTCGATATTTTCCGAAAGTTCTAAAATTTCTCCGTTAACTTTGACGCGAATAAATCCTTCGGAAGCTAAACTCGACAATAATTTGCGGTGAGTGCCTTTTTTTCCGCGCACAACTGGGGCCAGAAGGTGAAAGCGAGTACCGTCTGGAAGTGCCATAACTCGATCGCACATTTCATCAATTGTCTGCGGCGCAATGCAGCGATCGCAAATCGGACAGTGCGGTTCGCCAGCTCTGCCGTAGAGCAATCTAAGATAATCGTAAATTTCTGTAACAGTGCCGACAGTCGATCGCGGGTTGTGCGAAGTTGACTTTTGGTCGATCGAAATAGCAGGGCTCAACCCCTCTATCGCATCGACATCCGGCTTATCCAACTGTCCCAAAAACTGGCGGGCGTAGGCGCTGAGAGACTCCACGTAGCGGCGCTGTCCCTCGGCAAAAATTGTATCGAAAGCCAGGGAAGACTTACCGGAACCGGAGACACCGGTAAAAACTATCAGTCGATCGCGCGGCAGTTCCAGATCGATATTCTTAAGGTTGTGCTGTCTCGCACCGCGAATCCGAATCGTATTTTGGCTGTTGGAGTTAGAAGTCATCACATGATGCCCGTTGTCGGATGCACTTGGCTGGCTGTGTGAGGTTTTGGCGCGTTGGGACATGAGAGTAGTGCAAAACAGTGCTTAACCATCTTAGCGCTGCCTTTGGACTAGCTGGCATCCAAACTCAAGAATATCGAATAATTTTAAACAGTTGACAGTTGACAGTTGAGGGTTGAGGGTTCAGTTTTATTTTCCGCTGCTGTTTGCACAGTAGACTGGATAATGTTTACTTCCCCTGCTTTGAAATTCATATTAAAGAATCTTAAAAAATTGACAGTTAACAGTTGACACTTGAGGGTTCAGTTTTAATGCCCGCTGCTGTTTGTAGAGCAGACTGCATATCGTAGACCAAGTGCATTTCTGAAGTAAAATCGAGTCTAATCCTTTAATTGCTGAGGTCTGGTGTGATGCCAATTCCCAAACTTAGTGAAACGATTATCAAGAATAACAGTTCTGAGCGATCGCTCAACCGAGCCGAAGATTACTATCTCGGTGGCAATGTTGCTAGCGCAGTTCTCCGCGGCCATATGGTGCAAGCAAAAGTATACGGTTCTCAAGTTGAACCTTACGATGTTACCTTGCCCTTTACTCATGCCGGATTAACATCTGGAGTATTCTGCACTTGTCCTTACGATGGCGATGGATGGTGCAAACACATTATCGCTACGCTGTTTTTGTGCCTGCGAGAACCAGAAAAAATTGAACGGGGCGAAACGCTGGAAGAGTTGCTCTCTCGCCTCAATGACGCCCAAATCTATGAGTTATTAGAGCATTTAGTGGACAACGAACCGTCGCTGATAAGTGCGATCGAACTATACGTCAACTCAAACGCTGTGTCTGGGCCGACAAACCAACTGGCGACAACACATCGGCGAAGTGCGATCGATCCTGCTCCTTTTCGGCGACAAGTGCGAGAAATTTTCCGACAAGCTCAGAATCATTGGGAGGATGAATATGCTTATGATGAAGAAGACCCGATTACAGAAGAAATTTTAGAACTGATTCAGCAAGCCCAGGAATTCAGCGAACATGGAGACGGCAAAAATGCTTTAGTAATTTTAGAAGCCATTACCTCAGGTTGTGTTGATGATTGGGATGACGTAGCAGAATATGGTTGTGAAAGTTATGAAATCACTAATGCTTTGGATGAAGCTTGGACAGAAGCCATTTTGACGGCTGAGCTAACTGCTGAAGAAGAAATAGATTTCGAGGTGATGTTAGAAGGTTGGAAAGATGAATGGGATTGTGATTTCAGTATGAGCTTGGAAGCTTTACGCCAAGGTTGGGACTACCCGCCACTCCAGCAGATATTGGAAGGAAACCTTAGTGGACAAGGGTTTTGGGAGGTTGACGCACCAGATTATGCTCATGACTTAACCTTGACTAGATTGCAAATTCTCGATCGGCAGAATCGCGACAAAGAATACTTATACTTAGCCAAAGCAGAAGGCTGCATTCAACAATATCTGACAATGTTAGCTCGTTTGGGGAGAATAGAAGAAGCTGTGAAAGCTGCCACAACCGACATGACATCAGTGGAAGAAGCTTTTGCTCTAGTTCAAATTTTACAAGAAGACGGATACTCAGAAGAAGCTCTAAAGATTTGTCAAGCTGGGTTAAATTTACCCGGCAATTCTACCTACAAACTGGCAGTTTGTATGAGTGAATTAGCCGATGGATTGGGTCAAAAAGAAGCTGCGTTTAATGCCAAACTTAAAGTCTTTGAGATTCAACCTTCCTTGAATAATTATCTTTCATTGCAGGAGTTATCAGGAGATAATTTGTCAACTTTGAAAGCAGATTTATTGGCAATTTTAAGAGCCAGTCAAAGCTACAATTCTACCGAAGCGAAGGTGGATATTTTTCTGCATGAGAAACTGATTGAAGAGGCGATCGCCCTTGTTGACACATCCTACGGTTCACAACTGGTTCATCGAGTGATGGTGGCGGCAATTTCCCATCGCCCCGATTGGGTAATCGTCAATGCTAGTCGCCGCGCTGAATCGATTCTAAATCAAATGAAATCAGCCGAGTACGATAGTGCGATCGAGTGGCTAGAAAAAGCCCGTGCTGCCTATATACAAACTGGGCGAAATGTTGAATGGTCTGCTTATCGCGCTCAACTCATGGAAGTACACAGTAGGAAGCGGAAATTCATGGGCTTGTTCAAAAACTCATATTTAAACTGAGTCTTAACTTTACCTTCATTCAGTTCACAGTTGACAGTATTTGTAGGGTGCGTCGCCACCAACAATCTTTGCATCAAGACCGACAATTTGATAGCGATGCACCTGACACAATTCCCATGTATGAGGTGCATCGCTTGCTAGATAATTGATTGAATTATGGGATTAAAGAAGGGAGAGGCACCCTACGAACAATCTGCGTTTATCTGTGTTTATCTGCCTCGCATCTGCCGTTGACTTATCAATATTATTTGACAACAGCAGTCGGTGCAACCATATTCCAATTTACCCGTGAAGCACCGTACAAAATAAAATTATTCAAAAGCCCGTAAGCATCCCCGCAATTGTAACCTTTAGCCTCAACACACTTCTTATCAGCCCTCTGATTCACAGCCACAAAAATATCAACTCCATCCGGCAACAAACCCGCATACATCTGCAAATTAGCAAAATCATCAAGGATGCGACCTTTATCGTCCACAGGCGGCAATTTCCACTCTTTCGGATTGTTACTTCCCCCTAACTGAATTGCCCAAGCCTCAGTACCATCGAGCGCTCCGTTATGAGCAGTATATCGATTCCAAACATTATTTCGCCTTTCCCCAATGCGCGGATTGTTTTCATAACCGCCCACCCAATATTGTGACATGAATTTGAGAAAAACTCCAGCTTCCGGAGCAAGCGAACCAGTTCCTGGACTCAAATCTGTACTTCTTCGGGAAAAAGGAACCTGGCTTAAATTCCAAGACCAGTTAATCTTCCCTGGCTGCGGATTTATCCAGCTAGAAAAGTCGCAAAAATTACCATTCCAAATACAGTGCGGTCGCTTCAAATCCCATCCCTTACCGTAGTAATTTTTGCCGTTCCAGTGGCGTTTTTCCGGCTCGCGATCGCCAAAATTTTCTACTCCTTGGCTCATGAAAATTCCCTTGGTAGCCGTAGTAGGAATTCCCAACTCGGTTTTGAAGAAAACCTCCAAAGCAGAGCCTTGATGAGTTTCTAGTTTACCCGTTTTAGCAGCAAATCTGCCGGAAGCTACCAACTGCTGCAAAATAATCGTAGGAAATGCCGGACTGGTATTGGAATAATGATATTGACCGAGAGGATACTGAAGGCATCGCCCAGCCAAAACCATCATAGTTTCTTCTAAATTAGGACTAGGCAAAAAATAGCCTGCATTAGCAGAGATGCCGAGTTGATTTTTAGCAGAAATGACAGATTTGTTCCCCCATTCATTGACAAGTAGCTGTTCTTGGGATTTAAAATCTGCTGGGGTTTTCAGATTTCGCAGCACTGGCAAATTTGCCGTCATATCTTCACCGTATCTGGGCGCGCTCCGCTGAAGTCCCGAGCGATGGGATAATAAATTTCCGAGGGTGACGTTTTGCCACTGTTTGTCTGCAAATCCTGAGTTAAGATTGCCACAATTACTGTCTTTAATAGCAACTGGAAATTTGACTTTTCCCGAAAATGCCGCGTGCAATTTTTCCGGGATAATGGCTATTGGATATTGCTTGTTCAAACCGGGAATTAGCGGCGGATAATGTTGGGGGTCGAACAATTTCATCCCTTCAATTTGGTCGTCAGTCAGTTCTAAATTTGCCCGATCGCGCGCCGTCTGTTTTAGCGCCCAGCGCACCATGGCAAAGGTAACAGGCTTGCTGATACTGCCGATCCGCATGGGGGTATCTGCGGGTACGATCGCACTTAGAGGGGTCTGCATATCGTCACCGCAAGCCGGATTTGAGTTATTGGTCGATCGGTCTTTCATGCGCCCCAAACCCCAAACACCCACGGGCTTACCTTTAACAGAAACACCGAGTACGGCGGCACCGACGCAGCGGTGGCGCATAAATTCTGTCAGCGATTGTACAATTGGCTGGAGTTGTGCGTCGCCGCTACCGCTAACGGGGATGCTTTCTTGGGCCAAAGCTATGTTGTTGTTGGACTCGAAAACCTTTCCCAATCCTCCTAAAAGGATAGCTGAAATTAATATCAAAGTTGTGTAGAAAAGTCGGTGGTATTTCGGTCGATCGTCCGCAATTTTCATCATAAAAACTCCTATTTTAAAATAGTGAGAAATCCTCAATTTTCGCCCTGAGGTAGCGAAGCTTAAGCGTGCATTTCAGAGTGGCAAATGTGTCTGGTAGGGGCGAAGCATGACCGCAGTAAATATCAGATCATAACTAATAACTTATATGCGGTCATGCTTCTTCAGGCTTCAAAAACCAGATGCACCCAAGCTTAAGACTATTGAGGGATTGGAGGCGCGGACAAGAATACTTGATTCGGGTTAACATTAGTTAAGTTTGTCTCTAAAACAACACCAATCAAATTGTCCTTGTAGAAGATACCAGTATCTTGAACCTTGTTATTGCTCCAATCGCCAGCTTTCAGCGAATAGCCGTCTGCTAGATTGCCTTTAATTTGGATTTTATCAGTACCTAACGTAAAATCCGTAATCGTAGCGTAGCCAGTGCCGAGATAGTAAACATTATTAACATTACCGAGTACAAATGTGTCCGCACCCGCGCCGCCGGCGAGAGAATCGGATTCACTACCTGCGCCGATACCGTTACCAGCACCCGAAAAATTAGCACCGTCAAGGTAATCGTTACCGTCGCCGCCGATTAGATAATCTTTGCCGCTTCCTCCGAATAGATAATCGTTGTGAAGGCCGCCAGACAGTGTATCTTTGCCACTACCTCCATACAGGAAATCCTCGCCAGCTTCGCCGTATAATTTATCATTACCCGCGCCGCCATCTAGCTTATCCCCCCCGAAGCCACCGTAGAGGATGTCATCTCCGCCGCGACCTGACAAGATATCATCGCCTTTATAGCCGTAGATTATATCATTTGAAATCTGAATTTGACCTTGACCGTCGATTGTCCAATCATCTCCCACTAACGATTTATGGAGTTGACCGTCGCCGTTGACAGTGTTGTTGTCGTCGTAGTCAGTACCTTTGATAAGTGAGGACATTTTTGTTGCTCCTTGTGGTTTTCCAATTAGTGCAAGAATGAGAAAGACTCAACTAACTGGCTTGATGTATTTAGTTTCTCCTCTCGTCAAAGAACCGACAATGGGAATAAAATCAGGTGTTTAAATAAACACAAATATGGCCGGCACCACTGATTTACAGTAAAAACCAAAGTTAATCAGTTAAAATAGGGAAAAGTCAGGGTGATTTCCCGATAGAGGAACAACTCCTCTCTTGCCATAGTCTGCATACTTACGTGTATATTTAATTACCCGTGTCCAGCCCATGAAATCAGAATTAGAATTCTCTTGGAACAAAACCAAAGAATCTGCCGATCGCATTTTTGCCCAAAACACCGGCAAATATCTCAGCGACATCGAAATGAAAGTCCTGCAAGGTTCTTGGGAAGGCAAAAGTTACGATGAAATCGCCACAACTTACGGCTATAGTGCTGAATACCTCAACAAAGATGTCGGCAATAAATTGTGGCATAAGCTTTCCGAAGCTTTGGGAGAAAAAATTACCAAGAAAAATTTCAAAGAAGCTCTAAGAAGAGCTTATGAAGCAGAATGTAGTCAATCTATTCAGACAAATCCACCTTTACAAACATTACCAACTGCGGTAAATTTGCAGTTTCCCGAAGGTTCAGTAGCCTTAGATTCACCTTTTTATATAAAACGTTCCACCATCGAATCACTCTGCGACGAAACAGTTGTCAAACCCGGTTCTCTGATTCGGATTAAAGCCCCGGAAATGATGGGTAAAACTTCACTGATGAACCGCATCTTAGCTCATGCAAAACTGGAAAACTATCACGCAGTTTATTTAGACTTGAGTGCAGCAGACCGAGGAATATTAACAAATCTTGATAAGTTTCTGCGCTGGTTGTGTTTGATGGTCAGCCGACAGTTAAAATTAGAAAACAAATTAAACGAATATTGGGATACGGATATCTTAGGTAGCAACGATAACTGCACAGTTTACTTTGAAGAGTATTTGCTAGCAGAAATAGAAACTCCCCTAGTGTTGGGATTGGATGAAGTCGATCGCCTATTTGGCTACACTGAAGTAGTGGAAGACTTTCTGGGGATGCTGCGAAGCTGGCACGAAAAAGCCAAGATTTCGGATATCTGGCAAAAACTGCGGTTGGTAATGGCGCATTCTACCGAAGTTTATATTCCTTTGGACATGAATCAATCTCCGTTTAATGCGGGGGTTCCCGTGGAGTTGCAGGAGTTTGACAGCCAGAAAATTCACGATTTAGCGCGGTTGCACGGCTTGGATTGGGATGAAGGGCAGTTGGGAGAGTTGATTTGTGCGATCGGCGGACATCCTTATTTAGTCAGATTGGCAATGTATGAGATTAGCTGTGGCAACATTACCTTAACCCAGCTATTAAAAAATGCTGCTTCAGAATCAGGAATCTACAGCAATCATTTACGCAAGCATTTGGAAATCCTGCAACACAATCCCGAATTAGCTTTAGCTTTGAAAAAAGTTGTGAATTCTGCCGAACCAGTTGAATTAGATTCCATGCAAATTTACAAATTGCACAGTATGGGAATTGTGCGGCGGCAAAACAATTATGTCCTGCCGCGTTGCAATTTGTACCGCGAGTATTTCTGCCGTGTTTTAGGTTAAAGAAAACACGCTCACCTTTCGGTGAGACGTAGGGCTTCTCGCGAGTTAAGCTAAATCTTTTTCAAAGTGAGCTTAGTCAATGTATTACCAACCTTTTCGCAAGAAAGCTTGGTATTGTTTTGAAGTTTGCATTTGAAAAACCAACTAGGTTTTTTGTTTTCTTGCTTGAATTCCAAAGTTGCATTATTAGGACTCAAAGAAGCAACTACTGCACCACTTTCAAAAGGAGTATTATTTTCTCCTATAAATTTCCATGTTCCTTGCTGGTTTGCTCCCTGTTTGATAACCATTTCAACAGAAGTTACTACATCATCACCTTGAGAATAAAGACTCCCTTTCCAGTTACCGACAATCGAAGATGGGGAAGTAATTATTTCATTAATTTGAAGGTGATTAACCTGTTGTGATTTTAAGGGGTTGGCAAAAACTTGAGAAGTGTTACCTAAAATTGCCATTGTGGAACAAAAAGATACTGCCATCAAGGTGGCAAGGATTATGGATGTTACAGGCCGTACAACTGAGAGGCTTTGGTTTTGAATGTTGTTATCCATGATGATTCTCCAAGTAATGTTGTTCGGTAATAAAATTAGGTATTAGAGCGTATTAGATGCGGAGATAAACACCTGATTTAGGTTAAGTTTGGTAATATTTTGGTCTTGCATAACACCAATCAAATCACCCTTGTAGAAGATTGCCGTGTCTTGGACATTGCTACCTTATTTTCCCGATCGCTCTTCGAGGCAGAGACTCTGGATATCGGTTCCCAGACAGAACCTGCGAACCAGTTACCCTACAGATAAAATTAGACGAAGGAGAGGGTTAAATCCGCAGCCATGTTATCTGAAACCACGGCAATCATGTCACCTTGATAAAAGATTTTCGTGTCTTTGGTTGACTGATTTCCATAACCGTAGTTGCCAGACGTAAATTCGTAATCTTGCTTTTTACCCAGCATCAAAATTGCATCTCCATCTGCTTTCTTAAAGTCCCAAATAATCGCATAAGCAGTCTCGCCCAGACCATCTAAGTAAGGAAGTTTAGGGTCTGGCCCCCCGTTCATAACTAGCGAGAATTGATCGGCTCCCGAACCACCAATTAAGGTATCGACTTCATAAGAATCATATTTTCCTTGATCGTTGGTGTGACCAACGAGAATGTCATTCCCACTATTGCCTTCCAACCAATCGGAACCGCGACCGCCATAAAGCTGATCTTTACCACTACCGCCAAACAGGAAGTCGTCACCATCAAGACCTTTGAGTGTATCTGCACCGCGACCACCAAAGATGGCATCACTAACCTGATTGTCATCATTTCCTACTAGGTAATCATTTCCTGGTGTTCCATTTATGTTGTCATTGGGTAAGCCACCTATTTTATCGATGCTACCAAACAAGCTGTTAGTAAAGTGACGGTCAGAGGCGATTACTTCACGTGTTTCTAGCATTAAATTATCATCGGGGTCTGTCCGAGGAACATCGGTCAAGTCTTCAATAAAACGGGGTTTGTTAGGCTTAGGTTCGCC
Source organism: Microcoleus sp. PH2017_34_RAT_O_A (assembly GCF_020737885.1). NCBI lineage: Bacteria > Bacillati > Cyanobacteriota > Cyanophyceae > Oscillatoriales > Microcoleaceae > Microcoleus > Microcoleus sp. PH2017_34_RAT_O_A. Next base: position 32,427 of record NZ_JAEQDD010000062.1, read on the forward strand.
ATCGGGGTCTGTCCAGGGAACATCGGTCAAGTCTTCAATTAAACCGAATGTAGCGGTAGAAATGTTAGCATCGGCGATCGTTCTAAGGGCTGTCATGGGAGTAGTTCCTATTTTTGACTATTGTTTAAGTTTGCGGAAGCAATCGGCGTTTGTATTTTGTTTGCTGCACCTTTTGCTTCCTGTTATCAGTTTGTTGCTAAAAATCCTGAACCGCAATGGTGATATAATCAGGTGTTATAGGAACTGATAAATAGCTTTCGGTTGTGAATTTATAGGAAAAAATCAGGTACAGCCCGATCGCAAATCAGTAAAAGTCAGGTTTTTTGCTAAATCTCTACATAGTCAAGTTTGCGATCGTACAATCAAAGCTAGATTTGGGTACAAGCAATGACCAGAGAATTTCCAGTTAGTTATGAATATCAGATTGGCGGGAGTCTCCCAGCAGATGCGTCGTGTTACGTCACGCGCCAAGCAGACTTGGACTTTTACGAATGCTTGAAAGTTGGTGAGTTTTGTTATGTTTTGAACTCGCGCCAAATGGGTAAATCTAGTTTGCGGGTGCGGGCGATGCGAAGGCTGCAAGCGGTCGGTACTGTTTGTGCTTTTATCGATTTAACTGGGATTGGTAAGGAAGATGTAACTCCCGAAAAATGGTATGCGGGAATGATCAATTCTTTGGTCAGTAGCTGTCAGTTAGGTGATAAAATTAATTGGCGCAATTGGTGGCGAGAACGCCGGGATTTGTTATCGCCACTCCAGCGGTTTAGTTTGTTTATTGAAGAAGTGGTTTTAGTTGAGATAGAACAAAATATAGTTATTTTCATTGACGAGATCGATCGAGTGTTAAGCATGAATTTTTCGGCAGATGAGTTTTTTGCTCTAATTCGCTGGTTTTACAATCAAAGAGTTGACAATCCTCTATACAGTAGGTTGACTTTTGCGCTGTTGGGAGTGGCGACTCCTTCGGACTTGATTGCGGATAAAACTCAAACTCCTTTTAATATTGGTAAGGCGATAAATTTAGGCGGTTTTAAAATTGATGAAGTGCAGCCTTTGATTGATGGTTGGCAGGGGCGGATTGAAAATCCTGAAAGCGTTATTGCTGAGATATTAAATTGGACGGGCGGACAACCTTTTCTGACGCAAAAGCTGTGTAAGTTGGTGTTGGAGGAATCAGCATTGGGTAATTCGCGATCGGTTGAACAGGTGGTGCAGTTGCGGATTGTGGATAATTGGGAATCCCAGGATGAACCCGAACATTTGAAGACAATTCGCGATCGCATTCTGAGAAATCAGCAAAAAGCCGGACAGTTATTGGGGCTTTACCAGCAAGTTTTGGAATCGGCTAACCCCCCCCAACCCCCCCTTGCTAAGGGGGGGCTAAATACCGCTATATCTCCCCTAGGAATGGGTGAGCTAAATTCTGTTCTTGCTCCCCCCCTTACCAAGGGGGGGCTGGGGGGGGTTATTACCGATGGCAGTCCCGAACAAACCGAATTGCGACTGTCAGGTTTAGTGGTGCAACAGCAGGGAAGATTAAAAGTTTACAACCGAATTTATGCCGAAGTTTTCAATCTGGAATGGGTGGAAAAACAGTTAGGCAAGCTGCGGCCTTATGCGGAAAGTTTTAATGCTTGGGCTGCTGCTAATTTTGAGGATAATTCGCGGCTGCTGCGGGGAAATGCGCTGCAAGAGGCTCTGGAATGGTCGATCGATAAAAATTTGAGTTATCTCGATTACCGCTTTTTAGCAACATCTCAAGATTTGGAAAAACGAGAATTTAAATTAGCTTTAGCCATTCAAGAAGAAGAAGGTCAGATATTAGCAAAGGCGAATGATACTTTAGTTTCAGCTCAACAACAAGCAAAAGTAAAATTAACTCAAGCCCAGCGGAGGGCTACCCGGATTATGGCTATCGGTTCTATAGTTCTGGCAGTTTCTATCATCACAGCAATCTCGATCCAATTACAAGTAAAAAAAGCCCAACAGGAACTAGCAGAACAACAAGTAGTGCTACAAACTTCATTCTCTAAAGTAGCTTTAGTTTCCGATCCTTTTGCAGCACTGCTGACAGCATTACAAGCAGCACAAAAGATGAAAAAATTAGAACCATCAGCTACCAAAGATACACAGATGCAGGTAATGAGAACCCTGCAACAAGCAATATATCATGTCAGAGAACGCGATCGCGCGATCGGTCATCGTGGCGCTATCAGAAGCGTAACTTTCAGTCCCGATAGCAAAATTTTTGCTTCTGCTAGCGAGGATGGTACGGTAAAACTGTGGAATGCCAAACCAGCGACATTGATATCAACCCTGACAGGACATACTGGTAGAGTTACGAGTGTGAGTTTTCATCCTAATGGCAAGATTTTGGCTTCTGGCAGTGAAGATGGTACGGTCAAGTTGTGGGATGTAACGCGCAGCACTTTAATTAAAACTATTAAGGCTCATCATAGCTGGGTAAGAACTGTTAGTTTTAGTCCTGATGGTCAAATTCTCGCTTCCTGTAGTTCCGCTGGTTTTATTAATTTGTGGAAAACAGCCGACGCTACATTATTAAAAACTCTGAAAGGACATACCAATATCGTTACTCATATTAGTTTTAGTCCCGATGGTAAAACTCTCGCTTCTGCAAGTTTCGATACAACCGTGAGGCTGTGGAATATTGGCGATGGAACTATCATAAATACTCTGAAAGATCATAAAAGTAATACCAGAAGTGTCAGTTTTAGTCCCGATGGTAAAACCTTAGCTTCTACCGATCAAGAAGGCCTAGTCAAACTGTGGAATGTATCCGATGGAACTTTGCTACAAAACCTCCCAACTCATCGCAGGGCTGTCTGGAGTGCGATTTTTAGTCCTGATGGCAAAACTCTAGCTACTATTAGTTCCGATAGTACCGTAAAGTTGTGGAATTTAGATGATATAAACGACAATAGAATTGAACCGCAACTTCTCAAAGGACATCGCGGGAGAATTGAGAGTATCGGTTTTAGTCCAGATGGCAAAACTCTGGTTTCTGGAAGTTTTGATAGTGCAATCAAGCTGTGGAATTTAGAGGTTAGGGAACCGCAAACTATTAAAGGAAATAGCACTAATGTTCAAGCTGTAAGTTTTAGTCCCGATGGTAATACGTTGGCTTCCGGTAGCGACGATTTTAAAATAAAGCTGTGGAATAGCAAAAATGGTACTTTACTCAAAACTCTTAACGGTCATCAAGGTCGGGTGTTAAGTGTTAGTTTTAGTCCCAATGGTAATATGTTAGCTTCCGGCGGTGATGACAAAACAGTAAAGTTGTGGAATGTGCAAGATGGTAGATTGCTAAAAACTCTCAACGGCCATCGTGCTTGGGTAAGGAGAGTTCGCTTTAGTCCAGATGGGAATACCGTTGTTTCTGGTAGTTCTGATAGTACAGTAAAACTTTGGAATGTCGCAGATGGTAGGTTGCTGCAAACCTTTAAAGAACCTCGCAGTATTGTCACCGATTTAAGTTTTAGTCCAGATGGAAAAGCTCTAGCTGTGGCTTGTTCTGACGGTGATATAATGCTATTAAATTTAAAAACAGCTACTTTGATGCAGGCTTTTCCAGCCCATAGTGGTTGGGCAAATACCATTAGTTTTAGTCCCAATGGTAAAATTTTAGCTTCTGCTGGTTCGGACAGTATCGTCAAACTATGGAATGCCGAAAATGGCAGCTTATTGTTCACTCTCAAAGGACATTTATCGGGTGTAACTAATATCAGTTTCAGTCCTGATGGCAAGATTTTAGCTTCATCTAGTGAGGAGGGTACTGTGAGGCTGTGGAATATAGAAAATGGTATGGAAATTTCCACGTTAGAAGGGCATCTCGGTAGCGTTAATAGCGTTATGTTTAGTCTCGATGGTAAAACACTGGCTTCTGCTGGGCTTGACAATACTATCAAGTTGTGGAACTTAGAACTTGATTTAGATCGTTCTATTAGTCAAGGTTGCTTGTGGTTGGAAGATTACTTTGCTTCCTATCCTGAAGAGGCGATAAAATTTAGCCAAATCTGTAAATAAATAATTTATGGCTGAGCGATTATATTGCCAATTATCCTGAAGAAAGGGCGATCGCAGATTTGTGCTGTTCAAAAAATGCCATAAATTATCACATAATTCAGGGCTTGTAGATACTGTCTTGACCTTGTATCTTAAAAGAGTGAGGGCGATCGCACCGACAATCAGTCGATCGGCACTTCGATCGCAAATTCCGTACCTGCGCCCAACACAGATTCGCAAGTCAGCTTACCACCGTGGGTTTCCTCCACAATTTGGCGGCTGATAGACAGCCCCAAACCCGTACCCTTCCCGACTCCCTTCGTAGTAAACAAATGGTCAAATATTTTCGCCCTCACATCCGGCGACATCCCTCCCCCGTTATCTTTGATGCGAATCACCACGCTGTTGTTATCCGGCGAGACATGGGTGATAATGGCGATCGTATTAGGTACAGCCTCAACAGAAGCATAACTGCGACCCCGATTGAATTCGTCAAAACAGTCGATCGCATTTGCCAACAAATTCATAAACACCTGATTCAACTGTCCCAAATAACACTTAACTTTCGGAATATTTCCATACTCCTTAACCACTTGAATCAGCGGGCGGCCTGGATTAGCTTTCAAGCGATGCTGTAAAATCATTAAAGTGCTGTCAATTCCTTCATGGATATCCGCCGACACTTTTTGGCGGGTGTCCCCACGGGAGAACGTGCGGAGAGATGTGCTAATATTGCGAATGCGATCGCACCCAACTTTCATCGACCCCAACATTTTCGGCAAATCTTCTATAAGATACTCCAAATCAATATCCTCAGCATCCTGTGCAATTTTTGAGCTAGGATCGAGAACTTCTTCCTGATACAGTCGCAAGTGGCTAATTAAATCGCCCACAGCCGCAGTAGCTTCGGTAATATTCCCCGAAATAAAACCGACTGGATTGTTAATTTCGTGAGCGACACCAGCAACTAAATTGCCCAAAGAAGACATTTTTTCACCTTGAATTAATTGCAATTGCGCTTGTTGCAGTTCCGCAAAAGACTTTTCTAACTGTTGGGATTTTTCTTGCTCGCGCGCGTACAAACGAGCATTCTCGATCGCAATAGCGACTTGACTAACTAAAACCTTTAAAACTTCCACCCTGTCTGCGGTAAAAGCTGCTGCCGCTAACTTATTTTCCAGATAAATAATCCCTTGCAACTGGGATTGATAAATAACTGGCAAACACAGGATTGATTTAATTTCAAATTCTCGAATGTACGCATCCGCATTAAAAGGTGCAGTAACAGTCGCATCATCCAATACCAGAGGCTTTTGAGTGCGAAAAACATAGTTTATAGCAGAAACAGGCAAATCTTGACTATTTTCAAATGGTATAGATCGTAAAACTGTAGCCTGGGTATCAGTAGAATTTCCTACAGCTTCGATGTAGAGTTTATTATCTTTTAGCAGCAGCAGCGCAACTTTTTGAGCCGCCGCATTTTCTAAAATGATTGTGATTAATTTTGTCAGCAAGTTGTCCAGGACAATTTCACTGTTAATGGCTTGCGAAGACTTAATAAAAGTAGCCACGTCTAAAAAATCGCCTAAACTGTTGCTGGTAGTGCTTCCAGTATTAGTGCGCGTGACATCGATGGGTCGAGTTTCTGTTGCGCGCGTTTGTGCTACTAAGAAAGGATGTCTTGATTCCAAGTGTTTAACTTTCGCTAGAGCTCCCCAGCGGATATAGCCGTAATAAGCCTTAGTCAGATATGCTTGAGAAATTATCTGTTTTCCCAGAAATTGATAGAATTCTCCGGCTAATTCATAGGCTAATGCTTCCTCTTGAATATAACCATTTTTGGCAGCTCCAGCAATTGCGCGATCGTACAAATCCATTGCTTGCGTATCATACCCCAATACCCGCGCTTTCTCCGCTGCTACCAAGTCATATTTGTGTTGATAATTCATTGGAGCATCAACAGCCCATTTTTTCATTTTATTTTGGTTTTGTACCAATTTATTTAAATATAGCTTTTGCCCCTCTTTGTCAGATTGGGAATACAAAGCTAGGAGACTGAGAGAGTAGTAAAAATTATTCAAGGAAACTAGATAAAATCCAGAAACTGATTCTTCATATTTCTCAAATAACCTTGAATTTTCTGAAGCTTGTGCATAATTGCCGAAGAAGAAATTAATCATAGATTTGGCATTACAAATAAAACAAACTAAAAAAAAGTTTTTAGTTTCAATTGCAGCCGTAACAATTTGGTCTTCATTAAACTTCTTATCTACCAAGTTACATGATTCTACAGATTGACCACGCAAAATTATGGCTGTATATCTCAATATACTAATACATTGTGAAGAGCCTTCTTGTTTAAGTTTCTGCATTAATTTTAGATACTTACTTATTTCCTCTTCAACCAGTTCGAGAGGCTCTCCCATCCACAGTTTATAAGTACAATATCCATTGACAGAATAACCAACATACGGTAAATCTCCAGTTTCGATTGCAGCCTTAAACCCTTCCATCATATAACTCAAGGCTAACTTGATATCTACTTTACGGTGTTGAATTGAACAAGTAAGTATTAGATAAACTCTACTTTTGATAGAATCAGATGGAAATCTATCTAAAAGCCTAATTGCCAATTGACCAAATTGGTATCCTAAACTAATGTCTCCTATTCCACACAAAATTGCACCATAAAAAACGTAAGCGACACTAGCATAAGGCGAATTTCCATATTTAATGGACAGCTTAACCATCATAAATACTAACAATGGTAATAGTCTGGGCTTGACCGCCATCGCGGTACCCAGAATCCCTGATAAAATTCGCATGGTTGCTTGTTTTTTAGAATCTGTCATTTCTGGCAAATTAGCTAAATCCTCAATTCCTTTCAACCCCAATCTCAGTTTTGTATTAATCAATTCCACCAAGATATTCAATAATTTGGGATTTTGAGGAAAATAAATCCCTAACAATTTTAGGACTTCCAGCCCTGTATTTACTGCTTCACTAACTCTATTTTGAACAGTATAAGACTGAATTTGCAGCTCATAAACATTGAGTTTGTCCAGTAAAGTTTTAGCCCGACTTAGAATAACATCAACTAATTCTTTTGAGATTGAATAGTTCGTATTTAAGTATTCAGCTCCCGCTGTTGATTCATAAATTGCTAACGTTAATTGATACTGACTGTCCCAACTCTCCTCTGGCAATAATCCCATCGCCACCCGCAAATACCTCACAGCAGCTTCATAAGCATTCGCTGATTTTGCTTTGCGTCCCGCAGTTAAATTTAATTCGGCTAACTGCGTCTTTTCTGCTGGCTGGCTAATTGTGTCAATTCCCACATTCAACTGATTGACAATATCAAAGATGTTTTCTTCTAGCTTTTCGGGTGGAGTATTCTGTAACAGTAATTCGCCAATTTTTAAATGAGTGGATTGCTTTTGATTTTCGGGAATGAGAGAATAGGCGGCTTGCTGGACGCGATCGTGCAAAAATTTGTAACTAACCCGCGAAGTATCTAATTTGAGGTCGATCGATTCAGCGCGATCGAAAACCAAAGGAATGCGATAAGCATCGCTCAACGGCAGAATCAACCCTGCTTGCAAAGCTGAATAAAGTTCAGTAGCTGTAACATTCACTGACTCTTCGCTGACAAGTGACAGTACATCTAGAGCAAATTTATCGCCCACGCAAGCTGCTAATTTTAACACTTCTTGCGTGGCTGCGGGCAACTTTTCAATGCGAGAAGCTACGAGTTCGACGACACTTTTATCGGTGATTCCAATCGCTTGAATTTCATCAATACTCCAATCCCAGCCTCCTTTACCTGCTAGATAATCGAACTCGAATTTTAAAAAGTTTTCTTGATAAAGTGCTTGTAACAGTTGCGTTAAAAAAAAAGGATTTCCTCCCGTTTTATTGCAGATTAATTCGGCTAAATCGTTGGCTTTTTCTGTGAAATTGCTAAGGGTTTCAAAGACTAATTCCGTTACATTTTCTAACTCTAGCGGTTGCAATACAATATTGTTGACAACCGTACCCGTTTTTTCAATCTCTTCTACTGTCTGAATTAACGGGTGAGTCGGACTAACTTCATTGTCTCGATAAGCACCGATTAGCAACAAATATTGCTGGTCGGGGTCAGTTATCAGTGTTTGCATTAACTTTAATGTAGCTGAATCTGACCACTGCAAATCGTCTAAAAAGATAACTAGCGGGTGTTCTTTTTGGGCGAAGACGCGAATAAATTCTTTGAATACGCGATTGAAGCGATTCTGCGATTCTACAGGGGAGAGTTCTGCTACTTCTGGCTGTTTACCGATAATCAATTCAACTTCCGGAATTACATCGGAAATTACTTTGCCGTTAGTTTCCAAAGCTGTTAAAATTTTAGTGCGCCATGTTTCTATAGCAGCAGTGCTTTCTGTGAGCAATTGGCGCAGCAGCGAGTTGAATGCTTGAATTAATGATGCGTAGGGAATGTTACGTTTGAATTGGTCGAATTTGCCGCTGATGAAGTAACCTTTTGAGCGAGTTATTGGTTTGCTAACTTCGTTGACGACTGCTGATTTGCCGATGCCAGAATAACCGGATACTAGCATTAGTTCGCTTTGGGAACGGGCGGGTTTTTCTGTATTTTGGTTGGGTGGTAAAGATTGGGGCGAAAGGGTTTCGGCGTTGGGGGGGGCGGGTTTTTCTGTATTTTGGTTGGGTGGCAAAGATTCGGGCGAACCCGCCCCTACACGTTCAAAGGCTGCTAATAGTTCGTTGACTTGGTTTTCTCTACCGTATAATTTTTGGGGTATCAACAATTGGCTGAGAATATCTAAGCGTCCGGGGATAAAATCGATTATTTCTCCTGTTGCTTCTAACTGATGCAAACAATTTTCTAAGTCTGCCAATAATCCGGCTGCACTTTGATATCTATCTTCGGCATTTTTTGACATCAATTTCATCACTATTCCTGAGATTGATGTGGGGATTTCCGAATTGATTTGAGCGGCCGAAATTGCTTGAGTTGCGATGTGGCTGTAAACTATTTCTAAAGGGTCTTTACTCGGAAATGGCAGTTCACCTGTCAGCATTTCATACAAGGTAATTCCGAGTGAATAAAAGTCGGTGCGGTAGTCGAGGGTGCGGTTCATTCTCCCGGTTTGTTCGGGAGACATATAAGCTAATGTGCCTTCGACGGAGTTGGGATTGTTAAATTGTGGGTTTTCTTTGTTTAGTTTTGTCGCAATCCCGAAGTCGGTGAGTTTAACTTGTTTTGTTTGGGAGTTGATAATGATGTTGCTGGGTTTGATGTCTTTGTGAATAATCTGATTTTGGTGCAGGTATTCTAAGGCTTTGACGATTTGGATGGCGATGTTTAAAGTTGCTAGCAAACTCAGCCTTGCTTTTTCGAGTAGTTGTCCGAGAGACTCGCCGCCAAAGTCCTCTAAAACTATGCCTAATCGGTGGTTAAAGGTTTTGAGACTGATGGCTTTGACGATTTGTTTGCTATCTAAATTTTGGCGGATTTGATATTCGTGTTTGAGGCGGGTAATGGCTTCGAGTGTGGGATATTCGGCTTTGAGAACTTTAAGAATTGTTGCGGACTCGTCGCTCGCTCTCTGTCCGTGATAAATAATTGTTTCGGCACCTTCGTGCAGAGTAGAATGTATTTGGTATTCTGAAAAAATTTGCATAGGTTTATTTTAAAAATTTATGGCATCTAATTTAGCCTAGACTAGCGCTAATTTAGGGGAAATTTATGTGATGCCGATCGCACTTTTTGACGCTACAAATCACAAGCAACGTACAAAAGCTTGATGAAAACCTTGCTGGGTCAGGCTTGCACTCATCAATAGACATTTTGTAGGGTGCGCCGCAGCGCACCTTACTCGTAGTAATTGCTGTTTAAATTAGCGATTTTCAATCTTGTACGACCGTAACTTCACTGATATGAACAATTGATTCGGGTTCCGGTAAAATACGGACGCGGGCAAATTTTAAACCGCTGACTCCTTGCAGTGATTCTACCATCCCTGTCTGCACTTTTGCTTCTACCCAACCTTCGCGAGACAAGTAGCGCAGGTATTGTTGGTACTCTTCCCATTCGTCTTCGGTTGAATAAACTACGGTTAGCATTCCTGATTGGGTAATTCGCTCTTGTGCGTCTTTGTCAACGGCTTTTTCGATGCGCTTTTTGACGAGTTCGTAGCGGATGTCGCGGGTGCCTTTGACATCAAACATTTTTTCGGTATTTTCATTATGAAAAATGTCGATGGTGGTATTTTGTACTAAGACTAAATGGGCTAGTTCCATGTTAATTTGAGACTCGGCTTGCAGGCGAAAAACTGTGCGACCGCAGTCGCAAATTGCTCGCAGTTGTTCGTACCGCAAACTGTGCAAATGAAATTGGCTGAATTTGGGATCGATCGCCTTTCCGACATATATCATGTGATCCATGCCGTCGGTGCATTCGATGTCGCAGTAGTGGGGGAGGATTTGCTGCATTTTTTCTTGCCAGCGAGTCCAGGTTTCTTGGAGTTTGGTGCTGATTAGGTTTAACATTTGATCGTAGCGGTTACGATCGCCATAAACGCAGTTGTGTTCGTTATCGCAGGCGGCTTGGTAAGCTTCAACTGCTGCCTGAACCGTGGGGCTACACTGCACAAAGTAGTCAAAATACACTTCTAAACGCTCGTTTAAATATTCGGCTGCTCGCACCTCCATATCGACTGTGACTTTTTCTTTTAAATGCTCGATGTAGTCGAGCAAGTCGAGCCGCAGTTGCTCGCCGAGGTGGGTAGTTTGTGTTTTACAAACGGCATCGGCTATGGCTAAACCCAAGCGGAATTGTTCGAGCAAATCTGTTTGAATGGCTCGGTTTCTTTCGTCGCTGGAACCGCGGATGTCGGAAATTCCGTAGAGGGGATGAACGTCTGCAAATACGATCGTCTCTTGGGGCAGTCCCCAACTTCGCCTTTCTGCTTCTTGGGCGAAGCGCCACTCGACTGCGGGATGAATGTTGTGAATGTGGGTAAACCGCTGCTGGATGGCTTGCCGCAGGGCTGCAATGAAGGCGGGAATGAGTTCTTGGGCGTGTTGGGCGTCAATGTTGTTGAAGTGGTTGGGGCGATCGCACAACAGCCCCACAACGCCCAAAATCCGCAGCCCGCAGCCCTCGCGGGTGACTGATTTGACTACCAGGGGCACCAGCAGCATCGATTGAGCGCCCATTTTCCGCAAAGTTCGCTCGCACTCGGTGCGGCACTCCCGGCGCAAGTCTGGGACGTTCCAAACTTGATTTGCTGCGGTAGCCTTGAAAAAGTGAGAAGTTTCTAGGGACTCCATTGAATAAGCAACCGGCTGCAAATGATGGCCGTCTTTAGCAACTAATAGCTGTACCTGTTCGCCGTCGGGGCGCAAAAGCAAAGTGCCGTCAGCATTAAAGAGCGATCGCAAATAGCGATCGATTCTCTCAAATTTGTCAGGGCGCAGCATGGAATCGCGATCGATCAATAACTGAGTCAGGCGGCGAATTTGCTCCTGTACCGTGACATCAAAACCTTCTAGCAGCAGCAAACCTTCGATGCGGTAATTATCTAAATTTAGTCGATCGGCTAAACTTCCCAATTGATTAGGCTGCATCAGCCAAGCTTCCCGTTCTGCAACAGGCATTAAATTTAAGGGAAGATCTGCAAATTCATCTTTTTTTGAATTAATCTGAGTAATTTTTAACTGTTCCGAACCCAGCCAAAATTCAATAAATCTAGATTCATCCTGTTGCGGATTTTTAATGCTCACCGTGACAGGTTCATCTAGCACCCGCAAACCATCGAGGCTTATTTCATAAAATTGCTTAAATACCCAGTGTAAAAGGTGGCGGCGGTACAATTGTTCTACTATTTTTGCATCACAATCCTCGAACAGTTCTAGCAAACAGATCCCAGTTTCTGTAAACCAACCGTTATGAGATTGAGTTACCAAAGGCGTTCCCTCCCAGCCCGCCAAGCGACAAAATGCCGCGTTAGCGTAACGCAGAGCAAAAGTTCCCGGTTCCATCACTGCGATTAAAACGCGGCGATCGCCCAGAAATTGAAACAGTCGCTCTAAATCTTGTTTCCAAGTTTTCAAGCGTTCAATTTCAGCAGATTGAGTCGGTACTTGAGCCGTCAAAGCTTCGAGTAGCTGTTCCACATCTGGTTCGTTGGGCAGATTCTCACTGTCTTGCTCTGTCGCAATGATATCTGGATCTGCCGTTGGCAGTGATTTTACGGAGTTGTTATTGTTTTGAGAGGAAGATGATTTAGGAGTAGGCATGAGGAAAACACCTGAAAGCAGTAGATTTTGTTAAACAATGTGAGCGATCGGCGATTTATGGATTTGTCAAGAACTTAGAGCCTGTTTGTAAAGTTTCTGTGTATGTATCCGAAACTAAGTATTTTCTCGGACGATATGTTCCTAAATTTTTACTTTTCTTCACAAACAAGCTCTGAGTCTTGACGTTATAAGTGATATTAACGTGTTTGCGACCTGGCTGGTAACACCCATTATAAGTGGTGTGCCGTAGTGGATAGTGTCAGCGACTAATGCTATAGCGGTTCTCAGAAATATCAGGTACGTTGTTGGGCTTGGGCCCTCTTTTATGTGGTTATAGAAGCCGTCAGCCATACCTCATCTTTTTGAGAAAGGCTATATTTGACTCACAGGCGAGATATATGGCAGCTTTCGGTTGAATGAAGAACAGGCCCGGTAATTGGAATTGGGCATTGATAATTGAATTGGTAATTTGTAATTGGCAAGTGGCAAGCAGGTTGCGAGCCACGAATTTAGCCAATCAAACGGGAGCATCTCAGTTTTGTAAAAAGCATTTTTTTTATAGTGCGAGCACTTCAAGAGCTCGCGTATTCTACAAATCGCGAGCGGGGACAGCACTATTAAAAGCAAAACCAATAAAGTTGCTATTGGGCAATGGAATAATTAAAATATATAATACAGGTAGGAACACTTTTGAAAGGACATATCTATGGCTTTAACGCTTAACAATCTCATCGGCGATTTCACCGGATTTCCTGTATTTTCTGGCGGCGGGCCGCGTCTTTTGGGATTCGCTACATCAGATGACATTGACGTAGAGAATGGAAATTTGTCGTCTTTTCCCTGGGGAGTTTGGGGACTAGACGGCAACGATACGATCGCAGGTTCGTCGGATTCCAACGAGCGCCTATTAGGGAATAATGGGGACGATATTATCGGTGGTGGCGGCGGAAATGACATCATTTACGGCGGTAAAGGTAACGATGGTGTGGATGGAAATGATGGCAACGACGTAGTTAGGGGCGACAGCGGCAACGACCTAATCTTTGGGGGGGCCGGGAACGATATCCTGCGGGGAGGGCAAGGAGACGACGATTTAGAGGGCAATGACGGCAACGATTTCTTGGCGGGCGATCGGGGAATTGACGTACTCACGGGAGGCCTTGGTGCTGACATATTTATCCTCAGAAGCAACGAACAGCCTGGAGTCAATGGAGCCGATGTCATTACCGATTTTAACTTTGACGAGGGCGATCGCATTGGTTTGACTGACGGTTTAACAGAATTAGACCTCATCTTCACTGACGACAATTTGATTGCTTACGACAATGACGGAATTATCAACGACATGGTGATTGAAAACGCAATAAATGGACAGATTGTGGGGATAGTTTTAAACACGAATAACTTTGAACTTATCGGTGCATTTGAACCGGCGAGTCCGTTTGCTCTGGCAGTTAACGGTTCTCAATTTCAGTTTTTGGCTTAGCTATTGATAATTCCAGGTAGGGAAACGGCACTGCCGTGTCCTAGTTCCAGGTAGGGAAACGGCACTGCCGTGTCCTAGTTTTGGGTAGGGAAACGGCACTGCCGTGTCCCTACAGATATCGCGGATTTGGCAAGATTGATATTAAAACAGTTCTCCATTTAGATAGTTTTTAAGCTAATCTAGAAGTAGGAAACTCAAACTCGGGGAAAGTATAAATGACCGCTACAATTCACCCCCCATTGACTGCACTCCCAGAACAGCGGTTGATTTTGCCGCTATCAATGACTTGGGAGCAGTTCAAAGCTCTCGATTCCTTGCTAGAGTACACTCGCAGTGTTCGCTTGTCTTACCTCGACGGATATGTAGAAATTATGACACTTTCGCCGGAACACGAAACCATTAAATGCCTGCTGGCATTGCTGCTAGGTCAATTCTTTTTAGAAAAAGATATGAGTTTTAGACCGACGGGTAGCGCTACACTCCAAGGGGAAACAAAAGGCAGCAGCAAGGAACCAGATTTATCTTACTACTTTGGCGAAGACCGGCGGAGGCGAGAAACACCCGATTTGGCGATCGAAGTTACTTTTACTAGCGGAACAATCAACAAACTGGAATACTACCGCAGATTTAACGTAGCGGAAGTTTGGTTTTGGGAAGACGGAGTGTTTTCGATTTACCAACTGAACTCGGAGGGTTACGAGCTAGTTTCTCGGAGTATGCTGTTGCCGGATTTGGATCTAGAATTGCTGGGGAGATGTCTGCAAATGTCGGAAGAAAAAGAAGCTTTGAAAGTGTTTCGGGACGCAGTGCGAGGCTGCTAACCTAGAATATCCACAAGTAAAATATGGCAAAATTACGAAATGTACGAAATGTCATAAAAATCGCGATCGCCTAAAAATTCCCTCCAGGCTTTCTGGTTTTAAAATATTAGATTTTCATCTATACTATTCGGAGTATAAAAAATCTTAGTCTTCAGCAATCATCTATGAATAGGGATTATTCGCGGTTTGATTCCCTCGCCAGCATCCTAGCAGGAACAGTAACGGTGGCAGGAATAGTCGTCTTTGCAGCAGCACCAGTTTTCGCAAAAACTCCCCAAGAAATTGCTAAAATTGCTGAATCAGTCACCCTTCAAATTAATGGAACAGATGGTCGTAGCGGGACGGGATTTATCATTGCCAAACAAGGCACGACTTACACGGTTTTGACAGCTAAGCACGTTGTTCCAAATAGTAAAGCTACCTATAAGATTCGCAGTTCTACGGGAAAAGAACATCAAGTAACCCGTGTTATACCATTACAAAAAACCGATAACGAACTGGATTTAGCAGTCGCAACATTTAACAGTACAGAAACTTATCGAGTTGTAACTTTAGGCGATTCCCTACAAGCAGAAAGCGGTACACAAATTTTTGTGATTGGCTATCCAAATAATAGATCGAGAAATCAGCCGAATCCTGAGTTTACACAGGGTTTTGTTACCAGTCGTTCTCCGACTCATAAGCGCGGTTATACCTTGCGTTATACTGCCATAACTCAAAAAGGAATGAGTGGAGGGCCTGTATTTGATGGGGAAGGGCGCGTAGTTGGGATTCATGGAGAAGGCGAACTAGATTTTTCGACAAATGATACAGGAGCATCTATAGATGCTATCTCCAAAACGGGATTTAATTCAGCAATTCCTATCAACACTTTTCTATCTAAATTATCCGAGGCTGGGTTAAATCGATCGGCTCTTTTAATCAATACAAGTCCCACCGCTAATGCGCCTCTGAAACTCAACAATCCCCAAGATGCTAAGACTTATTATGTTCGGGGTTTAACTCGGTTTGATAAGGGAGATGCGTCAGGGGCTGTTGCCGATTTTAGTAAAGCGATTCAAACTCAATCTGATTATGTAGAAGCTTATTTTTATCGAGCACTGGCTTATTTTGATTTGAGACAAATGCCAAAAAGTATCGCTGATTATATAGCGGTTCTCGGAAAGATGAGGTATCATGTTACTGACACTAACTGATGAGGGTCAAACAGAGAAGACACGATCGAATGAGCTATAATTACATGGT